>JBILYN010000426.1:0-3858 GCA_044377715.1 Aquabacterium sp. | reverse complement strand
CCAGCACCACCGCGATGAATACCCCGACGCCGCCAGTCACGCCAGTCACGCCGGTCGCGCCGGCAGCCGCCAGCACCGGACGCCAGCCGGGATCTCGCTCGGCGCACAGGGCCAGCAGCAGCCGTGCCCGCTCACCCAGCCAGTGCGCCGGGTCGGTCGGCTCGCCCAGCCGGCGACGGGCCTCGGCGCCGGCCCATTCGGTGTCGGCGGTGGCGGGGGCGCACACCGCGCCGGCCGGGCCCGCCGCAATCGCTGGCGATCCGGCAGGGGCGACCTCCGACTCGATCGCCCTCAGCAACAGCACCGCACGCAGGTCGGCTTCGGTCATCGACGGCAACGGCATGGCAGGCTTGGCACGGCGCGATTGTGCCGAAGCACCCGCGCCACGAAGGGTCAAGGTCAATTGAATTGCGCACAATTCAATTGCTCGATACATTGACGTCATGTCCCGCACCAACCCATCGCCTCCGACCGTCATCCCGCCCGACCGGCCGCGCCCCACCCCCGTCCGGCCGCCAAGCCCTGCCGACTGGCTGGCGCTGGACCATCAACTCTGCTTCGCCCTGTATGCCGCGTCGCTGGCCATGACCAAGGCCTACAAGCCCTTGCTCGCCCCGTTGGGCCTGACCTATCCGCAGTACCTGGTCATGTTGGTGCTGTGGGAGTGCGACGGCCAGTCCGGTGGCCTGACGGTGTCGCAGTTGGGCCACCGGCTGTCGCTCGACTCCGGCACCCTCACGCCCCTGCTCAAGCGCTTGCAGGCGCTGGGCCTGCTGCAGCGCCTGCGCGACGTGGTCGACGAGCGGCGGGTGCTGCTGAGCCTGTCGGCTGCAGGCCGGGCGCTACAGGCCCGCGCCGTCACGGTGCCGCAGACCATCGCCTGCGCCACCGGCTGCGACCTGCCCCAGATCACCCGCCTGGCGACCGAGCTCACCGCCCTGCGTCGCCAGCTGACCCCCGCTCCCCCAAGGGCCGCCGCTTGAGGCGCCCGCTCCCACCGCCCTGACGGGCTCTCACCACCCACCCCAGCAAGGATCCATCCCATGGCACTCGACAAAGTCCTCTACACCGCCACCGCCACCGCCACCGGCGGCCGCACCGGCACCGCGCAATCCTCGGACGGTGCGCTCAAGGTCGACCTGTCCACCCCGCGTGAACTCGGCGGCGCAGGCGGCGCGGGCACCAACCCCGAACAGCTGTTCGCCGCGGGCTATTCGGCTTGCTTCATCGGCGCCATGAAGGCCGTGGGCGCCGGCATGAAGATCAAGGTGCCCGACGACGTCAGCATCACCAGCACGGTCGGCATCGGCCCGATCCCCGGCGGTTTTGGCATCCAGGTGGCGATGGCCATCACGCTGCCGGGCTTCGAGCGCGCCGCCGCCGAGCAACTGGTGGCCGCCGCCCACAAGGTCTGCCCTTACAGCAATGCCACGCGCGGCAACATCGACGTCACGCTGACGGTGGTCTGACGCCACGGCGGCAGCGGCGCAGGGCTGGGTCGATCAGGCCCCCCGATTCAGGGTGGGTGTCACGCAATGGTCACATCGCGGGCCTCGCGTGCCGTGACTTTTGTCACCACCCTGAGGTTCACCGACACACTCGATTCGCGCCGTCGTCGCGGCTGCCCTGCTGGCCACGGGCCTGGCGGCCTCGGCCGCACCCAGCTTTGTCAACGGCCTCGTGCTCGACGCCGCCGCGCTGGACCTGTCGGGCGGCACCACCGTCAACGCAGGCCGGCTGGGCTACTTCTCCGACATCTACTACGACACCAACCGCCAGCAGTGGTGGGGGTTGTCGGACCGCGGCCCCGGCGGCGGCACGCTGGACTACGCACCGCGCATGCAGCGCTTCTCGGTCGACGTCAACAGCACCACCGGCGCGATCAGCAACTTCAAGGTGCTGCAGACCGTGGTCTTCAGCCAGGCCGACGGCAGCAGCTTCAACGGCAAGGCGCCGGCGCTGAGCGGCGTGCTGGGCAATTCGCTCGACCCGGAAGGCCTGGTGGTCAATCCGCGCAACGGCAACTTCCTCGTCTCCGACGAGTACGGCCCATCGCTGATGGAATTCGACCGCAGCGGCAAGCTGGTCAAGGCCTACACCGTGCCGGCCAACCTGGTGCCCAGGGTCGGCGCGGCGACCGACTACAACACCCTGCCGCCCGCGCTGAACCACGGTCGCGAGGTCAACCGCGGGCTGGAGGGCCTGGCCATCAGCCCGGACGGCAAATTCGCCTTTGCGATGCTGCAGAACGGCACGCTCGACGACGGCTACAACTTCGGCACGGCCACCCGCGGTACCTACACGCGCATCGTCAAGTACGACACCGACACCGGCGAGTCCGTGGGCCAATTCGCCTACAAACTGCAGAGCTCGGACCAGGGCCGCGGCATCTCGGCCCTGGTGGCCGTCAATGACCACCAGTTCCTGGTGCTCGAGCGCAACAACCGCGGCGTCGGCGTGCCCAACGCCAACCTGGACAGCCCGGACAAGAAGGTCTACCTGATCGACCTGGACGGAGCCACCGACGTGAGCAGCATCGCGCTGAACAATGCCGGCACCGGCTTCACCGCGGCATCCAAGACCGGCACCGCGTTCATCGACCTGGCCGCCGCCGGCAGCCTGCAGGCCGCGCTGGGCGGTGTCTCGCCCGAGAAGTGGGAAGGCCTGGCGATCGGACCGAAGCTGGCCGACGGCTCCTACCTGCTGCTGGCCGGCACCGACAACGACTATTCGGTGACGCAGAACGGCAGCGGCACCCAGTTCGACGTCTACATCAAGCCCGGCAGTGGCACGGTCAGCCGTATCCAGTGCGACATCGGCAGCTTCAACAACTGCTTGCAGATCGGCACCACCGGCAACGTCGGCTCGGCGGTGGCGGCCAATTTCGACAGCACCGGCTACACCCTGGTGCCGGCCGTGCTGAACGCCTACAAGGCCAGCGCCGGCGATCTGGCTGGCTACCTGGCCCCGGTGCCCGAACCCGGCGCCTGGGCGCTGATGGCCGGTGGCCTGCTCGGCCTGGGTGCCTTCAGCCGCCGCCGCGCTGGCCGGAGGATAGGTTTTTCAAACGCCCTTTTCCTTCCCTATGGCGCCCCGAACACGGCCCTCGACGGCCCTCGACGCGTGTGAATCGGTCTTTGAAGGTGGCTGAGAACTGCTGAGCTTTGGCAGCGCCGCTCCAAACCGTCGTTCTCGGGCGCCGTCTTGGGGTTATCCATTGTCACTTGGCCGCTTCCATTGGTCCCGCAAACTCCCGGACGCAGCCGACTCCAGCAACCCCGGTCGCCAGGTCGTCTGGACGGTCACGGTTGGGCAGCGTCAGGCTGCTTGCAGCGCCTGGCCGCGGGTAGGCGCGCGGGGCGGCGCCCGGGACTGCAACCCCAAGTGCGTGAGGATCTTCTCGATCACCGGCTGTTCCAGGATCGCGGCAATGATCTTCAGCTCGCCGCCGCAGTTCGGGCAGTGCCCCATGTCGATCTCGAACACGCGTTTGAGCAGCTTGGCCCAGCTCAGCCGCACCGGGTGGTGGTGCGTACAGCCCGCCTCGCACTCGGCGGGTGTCGCGGCTTGCGCGGGCGCCTCAGCCTCTTGCGGCACCACCAGCGCGCAACTTGGCATTCGGTGCCAGAACACCATGGAACCGAATGAGCTGCAGCCTCGGCCTGGGCACCAGCGCAGCCAGCCGCTGCATGAAATCCAGCGGCGACATCACCAGGTGCGTCGTGCCGTCGCGCCAGGGCGTCTTCAGCTTGAGCACCACTTGGCCCGCGGCGTTGGTTTGTACGCGCTCGTTGGCAAGCGCCGGGCGGGTGATGTACCGGCACAGTTGCCCCAGCGCCTGCCGATCGTCGGCCGCGC
>JBILYN010000425.1:0-3865 GCA_044377715.1 Aquabacterium sp. | reverse complement strand
GGCGCCAACGTACCGGGCAAGACCAGGGTGTTCATGCCGCTGCTGGGATTTCCAGCCTATGTGCAGCGTTGCGACGAAGTCGTTGCACGCGGCTATGAAGGCTTTCGGGTCAGCGCCTGAGAGCTGCCAAGTTCCGGCTGCCGATCGGATGCCGAGATGCCTGAGGCAAAAAACGGCCGCTGCCCGGGCACCCACTGGTTCATGGACGACCACCGGGTGACGGGCAACTGAGCCCGCACTTTCTGCCCTTCTCTTCCATCCTTCGGAGACCCCTCATGTCTGCAGTCGCTATTTCATATCCGCCTGACATAGAAGCCTTGCGCGAAGGCCTCGACGGATTTTTGACCCGAGAAGTTATCGGTCGTCATGAGCGTCATGCCGCGCTGCTCGACAACGAGCGTCGACTCTTTACCGACGATGGTCGCTATCATCCAGACGCACTCGCGCTGATCCGCGAGGTGCGCATGGCGGCCGCACAAGCTGGCTATTACACAATGTGCGTGCCGGAGTCCTTGGGCGGCGGCGGACTAGGCCATCTCGCCTGGTTCGGCGGCTGGGAGCGCGTGTTTCACCGCTGCTCGGAACAGTATTGGCTGGGCCATTACGCGATCAGCCATTGGGCCTTCGGGCCGTCTGCTGTGCTCACGCAGGCAAGCCCGCGAGCGCGCAAAGAAATGCTCGCGCCGATGATGGACGGCAGCCAGAGCATGTGCTTTGGCATGTCCGAACCCGACGCCGGCTCTGACGCGATGATGATGAAATCGAAGGCTATGGCCGACGGCGATGGATGGCGTTTGTCGGGCGGCAAGATCTGGACGACCAACAGCCCTTACGCCGACTATTGCATCGTGTTTGCCGTCACCGACCCTGAGCGCGCTGCGCAGCGCAAGGGCGGCATCAGTGCCTTCCTGGTGCCCACGACGAGCCCAGGTTTCGTCGTCGAGCGGGTCATCCGGATGTGGGGTAGCACCGGTGGCGATGAGGCAATTCTGCATTTCGACAACATCCGCATAGAACCCTGGCAACTGGTTGGCGAGTTGAACAAGGGTTTTGCCATTGCGATGTTGGGCGTCAACCTGGGGCGCCTGTACAACTCGGCGCGCGCCGTAGGCCAGTCGCGTGCTGCGCTCGAAAAAGCCTTCGAGTACGTCAAGGTGCGCGAAACCTTTGGCCACCCGATCGCAGAGTATCAAGGCGTGATGTTCCCGCTGGCCGAGTCGGCGATACAAATGCACGCTGCGCACCTGATGTGCCACAACGCAGCCCGTCTGCTTGATGCGGGTCGACCCGCGCGCAAAGAGGTGGCCATGACCAAGGCCTTTGCCACCCAGATGGGTGCACAGGCGATCGATCGCGTCATTCAAGCGCATGGCGCGATCGGCATGACCAACGATCTCCACCTCGGCGAAGCCTACCACTCACTGCGCAAGGTGAATATCGCCGACGGCAGCAATGAAATCCTGCGCAGGACCATCGTCAAGGAGATGCTTGAGGGCGACATGGATCTGTAGCGCGCTGGGCAGTGAGCGAGACCCTAGCTCGGCAAAATCCATGTCCTGCGGACCCAGGGCGGCCATCTTGTAGGCAGCCTGTCCGGATTCAATGGCGCCGAATTCGGTGAGACTGGGGGCTCACACCAGGTGCTCGTGGGTGTGGAACTCGCCGATGCCCTGCCTGTAGACCGGCTTGGCCTTTAGGTCGCGCGCGCTCGGCAGAGGTGGCGACGAACGCGCCGCCCGCGTCCGAAATCAAGCAGCAATCGTACAAGCCGAGCGGATCGGCAATCATCTTGGCTACCGACGGCTTGCACGCAGGGCTCCCGAGTGGGTGCCTCCGGACGGTCTCAAGCCGCGCACGGCCTCGCAATCGCCCTGTCGGGGCCCACCTGCGGGTGCCTGCTTGCGTGCACCTATCTTCGGCTGACTACCTCCTGGTCGCCGACGGCGCGCGCATGGCCAGGAGATATGCCCGGCAAGCTGCCCGTGGCCAGCGACGGCCGTCGATACCGGCCTTTCCCGGGTGTTGCCGTGAGCCGGCCTTGTCTGCCCGGGCCCTGGAATCGAAGGCCATCACCTGGCGCGACCTCGTACTCACCAACGCCATTTCACCGACAAATGCTTCTTGTAGAACGCCCTTTGCACTCGAGCCAATCCGCCCGTCGAGATGACGATCAACCGGTTGCGGGCGGAGTTTCTGAGCGCGTGCACTTCAACGTCGAGATCTTCGTCAATACCCGCTTCGTGTGGTCGTAGGCATAGGCCGGCAGTCGCAAGCCCAGTCCCTGCACAATGACCGGATCGCCGACCCGGCGCCTCGCCTGAACAGAGCCCCTCGATGCCGAACCCTGCCGTCACCTCTCCCCCGGCCAGCACGTCCGATCTGTCGGCGCTGCGCATGGGCTTTCTGATGTTCCCGGACTTCGAGGAGCTGGATCTGGTCGGCCCCTGGGAGATCGCCACGATGTGGCAGGCCTACGCCGGTGGCCCGCAGTGCGTTACGGTGGCCGAGCAGCGCGCCGAGATCCGCTGCGCAAAGGGCCTGCGGGTGCTGCCCGAGCATGATTTCGCCAGCGTGGGCGCGCTCGACTACCTGCTGGTGCCCGGTGGTTTCTCGGCCTTCGACGAAGCGAAGAACCCGCAAACCTTGGCCTTCGTGCGCGCAGTGGCGGCCCGCAGCCGCGCCATGCTGTCGGTCTGCAGCGGCAGCTTCATCCTGCAGGCGGCGGGCTTGTTGGACGGGCGGCGCGCCACCAGCCACTGGAAGGCACTGGATTCGCTGCGCGCCCTGGGGGTCGAGGTGGTGGAACAGCGTTACGTGCAGGACGGCGCGCTGTGGACCTCGGCCGGCGTGTCGGCCGGCATCGACATGATGCTGGCTTTCGTCGCCGACCAGGCCGGCGAGGCCGAGGCCTGCACCACCCAGCTCAACGCCGAGTACTACCCGGATCCCCGGCGCTACGGCAGCCCGCAGACGCACCCGCAAGCGCCGGCCTACCTGCGACACGGCTAGCAGGGAGCTTCGGCACGACGGGCATCTACGCTCCGTCTGGGCACAGAGCCAAACTCTCAATACCGGTCATTCAGGCGGTGATCCAGTTGAACCTGGACGCCCGGACGTACGTACTTGCCTATGACGAAGGCGCGTTCGCCGTCTGACGCACATGCAAACATCGCCGGATCAGCAGCCCGGTCAGCGCATCGGTACCTGCCCCCCGCGTCGACGGTCGGAATCGCGTCAGCCCCTGGCGCAGCAGGCATTGGTGGGCACTGCCAGGCTGCGCCCCAATGCAAGCATCACAAACACCTCGCCCCCGGCCGCGCCCTTGGACCCGGCCATCGCGCCACTACGACGCGGGTCTGCCGGCCTGCAGGTGCTAACCGAAGGCGTGTGGAGTGGGGGCACCGGCCCCTGGGCGGCGCCGGCATTCATCCGACGTTGGCTGCAGCATCAGGTGCCTGCCTTGCCGGCGGACTTGGCACTGTGCCTGGATCCGCAGTGACCAGCGTTTGCGCGCTGAACGGCGCTCAACATCCCGCCGCCGGTTCAGCGGAGTTGTCGCTCAAAGTCAGATGGCTCTAGCGTGGTGCTGAAATCGTTCATCAGCCGCGGCGGTGACCAGTTGTTGGCGCCGACCTCAAAGTGCGGCGCCGTGCCGGCAATCCGGTGAGACACCTCCAGAAGTCTCATGGTCAGAAACGGAGTGGCAGCAAAGGCAGCCGGAATCACGCTGACGGCCAGAAGCCAACGGTCAGCCCCGGCCAGAGCGGTCGATCAGCATACGCTTGGAAGTCGATGCAGGCGCGGATGTATTACCATCAATTCATTCGGTAACACTCAAGGAGAACTGCATGGCAACGACGCTGAC
>JBILYN010000559.1:0-2741 GCA_044377715.1 Aquabacterium sp. | reverse complement strand
GCAGGATCCGCGGTGTCCCGACACCGTTGCAAGCCATCACGACGACCTCGGCGGCCTGGAAATGCTCGACCCCGTCGGCGTCGTAATAGATCGCACCGGTCGCCATGCCTTGGTCGTTGGTGGTGATCTCGCGCACCCGGCAGCGGGTGCGAAGTTCGACCCCGGCCCGGATCGCTTCAGGCCAGTAAGTGATGTCGGTGCTGGCCTTGGCGCCCTGGGCGCAGCCGCCCAGGCAATGGCCCAGGTTGATGCAGCGGGCCCGTCCGTGGTAGTCCTCGGTCGCCACCGCGCTGTCCGACGGCCACCAGTGCCAGCCCAGCTTGTTCATGCCGCGCGCCAGTGTCTGCCCCGATTTGCCCAGCGGCAGCGGCGGCATCATCGGCTCCTTGGGCGGATAGGCCGGGTCGCCGCTCAGGCCCGAGACACCCATCATCCGGTCGTTCTCGGCGTAAAAAGGCGCCAGCGTGTGGTAGTCGATCGGCCAGTCGTCGGCCACGCCGTCCAGCGACTTGACCCTGAAATCGGAGGGATGAAAGCGCGGGAAATGCCCCGCGTAAAGCACCGTGCCACCGCCCACGCCGTTGTAGTTGGCGATCTTGATCGGCGAGTCGGCTTCGTTGATGGGGTAATCGGCCGGGGCGGCGCGGACATTCGGGCTGAAGTTGAACTCGGCCAGTTGCCTGGCTTCCCAGTCCCGGCCATTGCTCGGGTAGTCCGAGGGCTTGACCCAGTCGCCTTGTTCCAGGCACAGGATGCGCATCCGGGTGTCGGCCAGGCTCCAGGCCATCGCCGCGCCCGAAGCGCCGGCACCGATGATCAACACGTCGACAGGTGGGTTCTTCATGGCTTGCTCATTGCCTTTGCTCATCACCCTTGCTCATCACCAGGTGTCGACGAAGGGGTATTTTTTCTCGGTTCGCGGCGCGACCGGCGGCAAGCGGCGCAGGCCGCTGGCGATCCAGTCGCGCGTCGTGGCCGGGTCGATCACGTCGTCGAGTCCGCCGCCCATGCCGGCGTTGACCGCCTTGGCGTTGTCGTAGGCGATCGCCACGCGGCGGTCGAACTCGGCCCGGCGTAGCTCGGGGTCTTCGATCGCCGCGAGCTCTTTGCGGTAGCCGAGCTTGACCATGCCCTCGATGTTCATGCCCGAGAACTCGGCGGTCGGCCAGGCGACGGTGAAAAACCCGACCAGCGCGCTGGCGCCGCACATCGCTTGCACGCCCAGGCCGTAAGCCTTGCGCACGGCGACCACGAGCATCGGCGTCGTCAGGTTGGCGCCGACGTTGAACATGCGAACGCTGTGGCGTACCAGCGCCGTGCGTTCATGGTCGGGGCCGACCATGATGCCGGGGCAGTCCATCAGGCTGAGCACCGGGATGTCGAAAGCGTCGCAAAGCTGCAGAAAGCGCGCGCCCTTGTCGGCGCCGTCGGCGTCGATCGCGCCAGCCAGGTGGTGCGGGTTGTTGGCGATCACGCCCATCGGTTTGCCTTCGATGCGGATGAAGGCGGTGATCACGCCGACGCCGAACTGGCGCCGGATCTCGAGCACCGAATCGACGTCGGCGATGGTGTCGATGACCTCGCGCATGTCGTACAGGCGCAGCCGGTTCTCGGGCACGACGTGGCGCAGCCTGCGCTGGTCATGGGCCTGCCAGCGCGCCACCGGTCCCTGGAAGTAGGACAGGTATTTCTTCGCGACCCGCACCGCGTCGGCCTCGTCCTTGACCAGGATGTCGACCACGCCGTTGGGCACCTGGAACGACATCGGACCGACCTCTTCGGGCGTGTAGATGCCCAGGCCGCCGCCTTCGATCATCGCCGGCCCACCCATGCCCAGCGTCGAGCCCTCGGTGGCGATGATCACGTCGCTGCAGGCCACCAGCGCGGTGTTGCCGGCGAAGGTGCGGCCGTTGACGATCGCCACCAGCGGCACCAGCCCGCTGAGCTTGGCGTAGGCGGTGAAGGTGTGGGTGTCGAAAGCCACCCGCGGGCCGATGTAGTCCTCGCCGGGCCGCCCGCCCCCGCCCTCGCCGAAGACGATGATCGGCAGGCGGAAGCGCTGGGCCAGATCGAACATCCGGTCCTGCTTGTAGTGGTTGCGGTGCCCCTGCGTGCCGGCCAGCACGGTGTAGTCGTAGTGCACGATGATCGCTCTGGATCGGCTGTCGTCGAACATGTCGCCGTTGATCGAGCAGGTGCCCGCGACCACGCCGTCGGCCGGCGTGTTGCGGCGCAGCGCGTCCATGTCGTTGCGCTGGTGCTGGCGCGCGACCACCAGCGGCCAGTACTCCTTGAACGAGTCCGCATCGGCCAGCTCGGCGATGTTCTCGCGCGCCATCCTGTGGCCTGCGGCATGGCGTTTGGCCACCGCCTCGGGCCGGTTCTGGTCCAGCGTGTGGGCGTGGCGGTCTATCACTTGCTGCAGGTCGGCGCGGATGTGGTCGAGGTCGACCTCGGCGGCGACCGCGAAGCTGCCACCAGCGACCTCGGCCGGCTCGACATAGACGATCGCAAAGCCTTCTCGCACCACGTCGCCTATGGCCATCGTGACCTGGCGCACGATGCCGCTGCGGTCGGCGCTGATCACATGCTCCATCTTCATCGCCTCGACCACCGCCACCGGCTGGCCGAGCCGGACCGCATCGCCGACGGCGACATGGACGGCGACCAGCGTGCCCTGGATCGGCGATGCCAGGCCGAAGCTGCCGTCGGGCTGGGCCAGGTCGGCCGCCGGCGCGGCT
>JBILYN010000424.1:0-3882 GCA_044377715.1 Aquabacterium sp. | reverse complement strand
GCCTCATCACATGTGGCGTTATTCTGAGCCGCGCGATGCTTGGGCGTTCGGTTGCCGCTGCCTTCACATGCTTTTGCAGGATGTAGGCGATGCCGTCTCGAGAGAGTGGCTCACCGAGCCGGTTGACGAAGACGTGCTGCCCAACGCCGATGGCCAGGATCCCGATCAGACGGTGCAGCGCGCTTGCGGTCTCGCGCCATATCGGCAGCACGCGCTCCTTCTTGCCCTTGCCTCGCAAGCGAACCTGCCTCGGCGCGCTCAGCTGAAGATCGGCAGGTCGCACGTCGACAGCCTCACTCACGCGTGCACCGGTGTTGTACAGGAATAGCAGCAACGTGTAGTCACGCCAGCCATAGGCGGTTCTGCGGTCGGGCTTGGCCAGAATGGCGCGCATGTCGTCGGCCTCGAGGTACCTCGGCGGACGCCGGCGTGCTCTCTTTGACGGTATGGCCAGGACCCGCGCATATTGCTGCGAGTGCGCCAGGTCGTTGCGCACCAGATGCTTGAAGAAGCTCTTGATGGCTGCGAGGCGGCAGTTGCGTGTAGTGGCCGAGTTGGAGCGCTTGGCTTCCAGGTGACCCAGGAACGTAGCGACCATCTCGGCGGTCAGGTCCCCTAGTTCTAGGTCGGCGACGCAACTGGCCTTCTGAGTGGCAACGTATTCGAACAGCAGCTTCAGGCAATCTCGGTACGAACGCACCGTGTGTGCGCTGGCGCCGCGCATGCGCTGCAGGTACTCCCGGAAGAACGACTCGACCAGGGCCAACAACGTGTTGTTCGCGCTGCGCTTCATCGGGGTCGACGCGCCCGACGCAGATGCTGTTCGAAGCGATGGCTGGCCAATTCGAGCAGCTGCGGCGTTGCCTTCAAATAGACCTCGGTACCCAGCACGTTCAGATGACCGAGATAGGCCGACAGCCAAGGCAGCCGCGCGAGCATATCCTCGCCGGCAAGTGCCCACGCCGTGAGCCGATGAACGGCAAAGGCATGCCTGAGCTCATACGGGCGTGCGCCGACACGACCGCTGGGTGGTTTGATCCCGAGCTGCCGCAGCAGTTGTCGAATCGCATCAGACGCGGCTTGCGTCGTCAGTGGCTCGCCGTGCAGCCGCAGGAAGAAGCCCGCAGGATCGTCGTTGTGCTCGCCCACCAGTTGGCGGCGTGCCGCGAGGTAGCGCCGCAGCTCTTCGGCCAGGTCGGCGCGGAAGGGCATGATGCGTGATCGTCTCTTGCTGTGGTGGATCATGAAGGTGCAGCGCCGCAGGTCCACATCCTGTGTACTCAGGCGCACTGCTTCGCCAAGGCGCAGTCCGGTGCAGTACAGCACCAGGATCAGTGTGCGCAGCATCTGTCCCCAGACTCCATGTCTTTGGACCGAGCTGGCTGCCTCAATCAGCCGCCGGACCTCGTCATGGTTGAAGATGTACGGCACGAAGGTCGATTGCTTGACCGGCGCCTGGGTATGTTCCGGCACGTAACTCGAAGGGTCGCGCCGGCGCCGGAACAGACACAGCTGGCGCACGACGCCGAACTCGTTGCCGACCGTCACGGCTTTGCGACCATCGATGCGCGATGTCCACTGCCTCACTGCATCGTCCAGTGCGACAGGAGTGCGCTCGCCCCAGTGCATGACGATGAAGCGCCGCAAGCTGTTCAAGTCGAACTCCCCGCGCAAGTAAGGCATCCCCATGGCACGCTTGAAGCGCAGGAACTCGTCGATGTCGCGCGCGAGGCCATGCGCCGTGATGAGGGTGCTCATGACGGCATTGGCAGCGAGACCTCCCGCAGCCGTTCGGTGGCGATGCGCACATACGCCGAGATCGAGTCTGGGTCGCTATGCCCGAGGATGTCCGAGACGACTTTGGGCGATGCGCCCAGGTCGATCTCTCGCGAGGCGTGCGAGTGGCGAAGCACATGGCTGCCGAGATTGGCTGCGTTCAGCCCTGCAGTCTTGGCGTGCTTGTGCAGGATGTGCCGGACCGCAGAGGCCGTGTCCAGCGGGCTGAATGGCATCCTCATTTGAACGAACAGATGCCGGGTTGGGGTGTGCGGCGGTCTGCCGTCGCGAACGTAGCGTGCCAGCACACGGGCAATAGCAGGCAGCAGTGGCAGCGTGAAGGCTACGCCGGTCTTGGGACGCACGACGCTGAGCGTGGCCGCAGTCCAATCGACGTCATCAAGCCGCAGTCGGATCACTTCGCCAGCGCCGAATCCGTAGGTGCTCATCAATAGCAAGATCGCGTGGTCGCGCAGGCCGATGGCGCGTGATGTGTCCACCGAGCGCAGCAGTCGCTGGACGTCCTCCCACGCAAGGGCCCGAGGCGGCCGTTCGAGCTTGGGCCTTACAGGCGCTATCACCGACGCGGCGAGATCGGTCTTGCTGCGACCCGTGGCGAACAGGAACCGCATGAACGCGCGCACGCTGCCGGCAATGCCGGCGGTGGTCGAGCGCGAATAGCGCGCGCTGCACGCGATCAGGAAGCTATCGATGTCGGTGAGCTTCATGGCACGCCATGTCAGCCCGTGTTCGCGCAGGTAGCTCAGGAGTTGACTGACTTGCGTCAGCATCAGGCTCACCGTTGAGGCAGCGTTACCTCGGTACTCAAGCAGATGGGCCTCGAACGCCCTCAGCAATGGGCTCGCCGCAGGTCGCGGCGCCACCACGTTCTTCCACTGCGGCGGCTCCAGACCGAGCACCTGGTATGCCCGGCTCAGCGAGCACAGCGCGGCTCTTGCATTGGCGCATGGACCGTCGGCCTCCGGGCTGAGACCGCGTCGCCGTGCGTACCAGCCAATGAACCGGCGTGCGCCTGCGAGGGTCAGTTCGGCCCGCTCATCCAGACATCGCTCGCGGCAGTAGGTGCGGAACCGCTCGATCCAGTGCAGGTAATGCCGTGACGTGCTGGCCCTCAGGCAACGATCGGCGCGCCACACCCCAGCGACTTCGGCCGTCGTCGGAAGCGCCTGAACTCGGGTCTGCCCGAAGGGTTTGCGTTGCATGGAAGCATGGCATCTGAAATGCCAGCACCGTAGCGCTCTCCGACGGCGGCGTCAGGCCCCGCATCGTGTTGGTCGGCATCAGCTCTCTCGGGCGCAAGTGTTCGGTGCGGGCAAAAGCCCAGCGGCACGCATACCGTGGCAAGCACCGCCATCGAGAGTGCCGAGCGAAGCCGAAGCAGGGGGTGATCGTCGCCGAGTTGACGTAGCGCCGACAGCGTCGGACCGGAGGCTGTCGGCTCTTGAGCATCGAAACCGAAGACGGTCTTCAGGCCGTCATGGACTTGCCGCACCCGGCGGGGCAGCCAGCGCACGGCACTGGGCAGCGTTACGTCGTCGCAACGCAGCTGATCTGCCGCCACTTCTAGAGCGGTCGACGTCTCTGCCGTTGCCACGGCGTCCTCAATCGAGCACAGCAACCCGGGCAACCGCGCGGCGAGGAAGTCAGGCAGAAGGCTGAACGTCTGGTGGCCTTCTGGGCAATACCACCGTGCTATGCGTATTGCATCCGGCACCACGCGCGGGTAACTGCCATTGCGGGCAAATGAACACTCGCCCACTGGATGTAACGGACATCGTTCGAGGCGCACATGACGCCACTCCTGACCGATGACGTAGGCCTCGGGGCTCGATACGGTGTGTAGGGGAATCTGCATGGCGGCATCCGGTGGCACCGAAGATCTTCGCCGCTCTACTGAGGATTATCTTGAGTTCGCTCAGATTGCGTCCCCTGCGCACGCGCCACCCGAAAGACTCAGTGCCCAAGATAAGACCAGACTCAAGATAATGGCTCCAGCAGAACGCGAGCAAGACCCCGGGGTTCAGGCGTGCGAATTTCTTGTACGCCGAATAGCGGTCGCAGCTGATGATGCCGTGGTCGCGTTCG
>JBILYN010000141.1:0-11500 GCA_044377715.1 Aquabacterium sp. | reverse complement strand
TGGCGATTGCGTCCAAGGCGGTCATCATCGGCTTCAACGTTCGTGCCGATTCGGGTGCTCGCAAGCTGGCCGAGAACAACGGCGTCGATCTGCGCTACTACAACATCATCTACGACGCTGTCGACGAGGTGAAGGCTGCGATGACTGGCATGCTCGCGCCCGAGCAGAAGGAAGAAGTCATCGGCAGCGCCGAGATTCGCACCGTTTTCATCGCCAGCAAGATCGGCACGGTGGCCGGTTGCATGGTCACCGCGGGTGTGGTCCGCCGCAACGCCAAGTTCCGCTTGCTGCGCGAGAACGTGGTGATCTACACCGGCGAGCTCGATTCGCTCAAGCGCATGAAGGACGATGTGCGCGAAGTGGTCGAAGGCTTCGAGTGCGGCATCAAGCTCAAGAACTACAACGACATCGCCGAGGGCGATGCGCTGGAGTTCTTCGAGGTCAAGGAAGTCGCCCGAACGCTGTAACCTTTGCCCCCAGTCGCTGCGCTCCTGCCCTCGCGGGGCGCTCCCAGCCTTGGGACGGCCCGGCGGCCGGGGCGGAGTTGCCCTCACCTGCAAACCCCGCTATCCCAAAGAATGCGGGGTTTGCACTTGTGCGGCCCACCCAGAGAACACCATGCGCCACAAGCGAGCCATCCCCCACCGCGGCGTCCGCGTTGCCGACCAGATCCAGCGCGATCTGGGCGAGTTGATCCGCGACCTCAAAGACCCCCGCATCGGCATGGTCACGGTCAACAGCGTGCAGGTCACGCCCGACTACGCCCATGCCAAGGTCTATTTCTCGGTGCTGGTCGGCGACACGGCTGAATGCGCGGCCGGCCTGAATGAAGCAGCCGGATTTCTGCGCAATGGCCTGTTCAAACGATTGCAGATCCACACCGTGCCGACCTTGCATTTCCAGTTCGACCGCACCACCGAGCACGCGGCTGAGCTGTCGGCGCTGATCCGCGAAGCCAATTCGACGCGCGCCAAGGAAGACGGCGAGCCCTGAAGTCATGAGCCATCCCGTCCGTGTCCGCCAAGTCCGCCGTGCGCTGCACGGTGTGCTGCTGCTCGACAAGCCACTGGGCTGGACGAGCAACGACGCTTTGCAGAAAGCCAAGTGGCTGCTGCGGGCCGAGAAAGCAGGCCACACGGGAACCCTCGATCCGCTGGCCACTGGTTTGCTGCCGCTGTGCTTCGGCGCTGCGACCAAGTTCAGCCAGGTCAGCCTGGACGCCGACAAGGCTTACCTTGCGACGCTGGGTCTGGGTCAACGCACCAGCACCGGCGACCTTGAGGGCGAAGTGCTGCAAGAGCGGCCTGTCAACATCGACCGGGCTTTGATCGAGCAGGTGCTGCAACGCTTCACCGGGCCGATCGCCCAGGTGCCGCCAATGCACTCGGCGCTGAAGAAGGACGGCCGTGCGCTCTACGAGTACGCCCGCGCCGGTCTCGAAGTCGAGCGCGCAGCGCGCCAGGTGACGATTCACGCCATCGACATCATCGACTGGCAGGATGCCAGCCTGATGATCGCCGTGTCTTGCAGCAAGGGAACTTACATCCGCACCCTGGCCGAGGACATCGGCGAGGCGCTGGGCTGTGGCGCTCACCTCACCGGTCTGCGCCGCACTGGCAGTGGCCCGCTGGGTTTGGCTGGCGCGGTGACGCTGGCCGATCTCGAAGCAATGGATGAAGCCGATCGCCTGGCTCGGTTGCTGCCTGCCGATACCTTGCTGGCCGATTGGCCGAGCCTGGCCCTCGACACTGCCGAGGCTGGCCGCTTCCTGACCGGTTTGCGCCGGCGGGTGGCGCATGCCGATGCACCTGCAGTCAAGGTCTATGGCCCCGAGCCCGGCGCTTTTCTCGGCAGTGCCCACATCATGTCCGGCGAATTGATTGCCGACCGCCTGCTCAGCCCTCTGGAGGTGCAGGCCTTGATTCCCGCGGCGTTGGCCGCAACCACCCTTCAAGCGCTGGTTGCAGCTGCCTGATCCGATTCCTCGCAAAGACCCATCATGACCCAACAGATCCGCAACATCGCCATCATCGCGCACGTCGACCATGGCAAGACCACATTGGTCGACCAACTGCTGCGCCAGAGCGGCACCTTCGCCAACCACGAAAAAGTCATCGACTGCGTGATGGACAGCAACGCGATCGAGAAAGAGCGCGGCATCACGATCTTGGCCAAGAACTGTGCCGTGAGCTGGGAAGGCACGCACATCAACATCGTCGACACCCCGGGCCACGCCGACTTCGGCGGCGAAGTCGAGCGCGCGCTGTCGATGGTCGACGGTGTGGTGCTGCTGATCGATGCCCAGGAAGGCCCGATGCCGCAGACCCGCTTCGTCACCAAGAAAGCGCTGGCGCTGGGTCTGAAGCCCATCGTCGTCGTCAACAAGGTCGACAAGCCGGGCTCCAAGCCTCAGGCCGTGGTCAACGCCACCTTCGACCTGTTCGACAAGCTCGGCGCCACCGACGAGCAGTTGGACTTTCCGGTTGTCTACGCCTCGGGCATCAACGGCTGGTCTTCGCTGGAAGAGGGTGCTCATGGTGAGAAGTGGGGCACCGACATGTCGGCGCTGTTCAACACCGTGCTCAAGCATGTCGACCCGCACGCCGGCGAGCCTGACGCGCCGCTGCAGTTGCAGATCTCCTCGCTCGACTACTCCACCTTCGTTGGCCGCATTGGCGTGGGCCGCATCAACGCCGGCACCGTCAAACCGGGCATGGAGGTGATGGTGATGGAAGGACCGGACGGCAAGTCGGTCAAGGGTCGGGTCAACCAGGTGTTGACCTTCCAGGGCCTGGACCGCGTTCAGGTCACCGAAGCCGGCCCGGGCGAGATCGTGCTGATCAACGGCATCGATGCGCTGGGCATCGGTGTGACCGTGACCGACCCGATCGATCCGCAGCCGCTGCCTATGCTCAAGGTCGACGAGCCGACGCTGACGATGAACTTCTGCGTCAACACCAGCCCGCTCGCTGGGCGCGAAGGCAAGTACGTCACGAGCCGCCAGCTCTGGGACCGGCTGCAGAAAGAGCTGCAATCAAACGTTGCGCTGCGGGTTTCGGAAACCGACGAGGAAGGCATCTTCGAGGTGATGGGCCGCGGCGAACTGCATCTGACCATCCTGGTTGAGAATATGCGCCGTGAAGGCTACGAGCTGGCAGTGTCCAAGCCGCGCGTCGTTTTCCGCGACGTCGATGGCGAGAAGCATGAGCCTATCGAACTGGTGACCGCTGACGTCGAGGAGCAACACCAGGGTGGCGTGATGCAGGCCTTGGGCGAGCGCAAAGGCGAGTTGGTCAACATGGAGCCTGACGGCCGAGGCCGCGTGCGACTGGAGTACCGAATCCCGGCACGAGGATTGATCGGTTTCTCGAACGAGTTCATGAACCTGACCCGCGGCTCGGGCCTGATCGCCAACATCTTCGACGGCTACGAGCCGCACAAAGGCTTGATCGCCAGCCGCAAGAACGGCGTGCTGATCTCGATGGACGCCGGTGAGATCTTCACCTACGCGCTGGGCAAGCTCGACGACCGCGGCCGCATGTTCGTCAAGCCCAACGATCCGGTCTACGAAGGCATGATCGTCGGCATCCACAACCGAGACAACGACCTGGTCGTCAACGCCACCCGCACCAAGCAGCTGACCAATTTCCGTGTCTCTGGCAAGGAAGATGCGATCAAGATCACGCCGCCCATCGACCTGACGCTGGAGTACGGGGTCGAGTTCATCGAGGACGACGAGTTGGTCGAGATCACGCCCAAGTCGGTGCGTCTGCGCAAGCGCTATCTGAAGGAACATGACCGGAAGCGCGCGGGCCGCGACTCTTGAGCGCCCCAAGGCCGGCCGAAGCCGGCCGCCCCCCGTGGGGATCAAGCAAAGTGGCAAAGCCACATTTGCTTGAGAGCCGCATCCCGCACGCTTCCGATCTGCGACCGGGAATGTGCGGCACCCCCCAGCCCCTCGCCAAGCGGGGGGCTCTCGCAAGATGATCCTCCGGGCCGCTTTGCGGCCCTCTTTGACTCGAGGCATTTCTTTCGCCATGCGCATTTCCCACTCCCGAGCCGTGTTGCTGATGGTGCTGGTCACTTTGCTGTGGAGCATTGCCGGGGTCGTGACGCGTCATCTGGAGGCGGCGCGCAGCTTCGAGGTGACGTTCTGGCGCAGTGCGTTCAATGCGCTCGCGCTGACGATAGCCTTGCTGGCCATGCGTGGCCCCAGGCTGTGGGCCGACATCCGTCGCGGCGGCTGGGCACTGTGGGCATCAGGCCTGTTCTGGACCGTGATGTACACGAACTTCATGGTCGCGATCATGTTGACGACGGTGGCCACAGTGCTGATCACGCTGTCAATCGCACCGCTGCTGACGGCCTTGTTTGCAAGGGTGTTCCTGCGGCATCGTTTGCCGCGCCGCACCTGGGTCGCGATCGCTGTTGCGGGAACCGGCATCGCCTGGATGTTTGGCCAGCAGGCCATGGCTGGCGGTGCGTCGGTGACTGGCTCGTTGGTAGCTTTGGGGGTGCCGATCGCCGGGGCCTGCAACTGGACCTTGCTGCAGCACATGAACCAGCGCGTCGCCAGCGATACCTCGTCTGAGGCGCCCGACATGTTGCCCGCGGTGCTGATAGGCGCGCTGTTGTCGGCGGCCATCATGATGCCGCTGTCGCTGCCGTTCTCAGCCACCGCACACGATTTGTCGCTGCTGGGGCTGCTGGGCGTCTTTCAACTGGCAGTCCCTTGCCTGCTCGCAGTGCAGTTGACCAAGGTGCTGCCAGCGCCTGAGATCTCGCTGCTGTGCTTGCTCGAAGTGATCTTCGGCGTGCTGCTGGTCTGGCTGGGAGCGGGTGAGTCGCCTGGCCCTACGGCACTGGCCGGCGGAGTGCTCGTGATTGGCGCGCTGTTGTGCAACGAGGGCTTGGCGCTGCGTGAACGGCGACGCCAGGCCTTGCTCTGACGTCCGACCCAGCCGTCGCCACAGAGGGCTCCGGCCTTCGTAGGCGTCAGGCCCTGCGCAGGCGGGCCCTGACGTCCGACTCAGTGCACTGACCGCGCGAGGCCTTGCCAGAACTTCGCGCGTATGGCTTTCTTGTCTAGCTTGCCCAGGCCCGTCATCGGCAGTGCGTCGACGAAGTCGACTGCCTTCGGTGCGTAGACGCTGCCCTTGCGGTCCCGGACCATCGCGATCAGTTCCTCGGCGGTCGCCGCAGCGCCTGGGCGCAAGACCACCAGCGCCCGCACCGCCTCGCCCCATTTCGCATCGGGCACGCCAACCACCGCAGCCGCCGCTACCGCCGGATGCTGCGACAAGGCGTCCTCTACCTCGCGCGGGAAGACGTTGAAGCCGCCGCTGATGATCATGTCTTTCGAGCGGTCGACGATGTAGAGGTAGCCATCGGCATCGCGCCGCGCCATGTCACCGGTCCACAGCCAGCCCAGGCGCAAGGCTTGCGCCGTCTCCTCGGGCTTGTTCCAGTAGCCTTGCATCACCAGCGGTCCGCGCACGCAGATCTCGCCGACCTCGCCTTCGGGCACTTCCTGGCCATGCTCGTCGAGCAGCTTGACCTGGGTGCCGACGCAGGGTGTGCCGCAGGACGCCAACCGCTCGGGGTGGTGCTCGGGGTCGTGTTCATGCTGGTGCAGCACGGTCACGGTGTTCGGCGCCTCGGACTGCGCGTAGAGCTGCATGAAGATCGGGCCAAACACTTGCATGCCTTCGACCAGCCGGGTTGGTGACATCGGCGACGCGCCGTAGATCACGAGTTGGAGGCTGCTGAGGTCAGCGCCCTGGCGCGCCGGGCTGTCCAGCAGCACGTAGATCATCGTCGGCACCAGGAAAGTGGCGGTGATGCGGTGCTCCTCGACCAGGTGGAGGAACTTCTCAGCGGTGAAACCCTTGGTCATCGCGTAGGTGCCGCTCTTGAGCAATACCGGCATGATCATCGCGCCCGAGGCATGGGTGATCGGCGTCAGTGCGAGAAATCGGATCTCTGCTGGCCAATCCCAGTCGGCCATCTCGGTCATGATCATCGCGACATGCACGCGGTGGGTGTGCGCCACGCCCTTGGGCTTGCCGGTGGTGCCGCCGGTGTAGATCAGCACGCAGACGTCGTCTGGCTGCGCCTGAGGCACCAGGCGCCCGGGGGTGAGCCGTGCGGCTGCGGCCAGGATGTCCTCGCCGAAACCGTCGTTCGGCCCGAAGCTCAGCAGGCTGGTCATGCCCGGCACGCGTTGGGCGAGCGAGCGGGCCCGGTCCGAAAAGGTCAGCGGGTCGACGAACAGCGTTTGCACGCCGGAGTCGGCCAGGATGTAGGCATGGTCGTCCTCCGACGAAGTCGGGTTGACCCAGGTGATGCGCAAGCCCATCACATAGGCCACCGCGGTGATCAGGAAGGCTTCCGGGCGGTTTGCCGACAGTGTCGCGACCGCGTCGCCGCGCTGCAAGCCGCGCGCCGTCAGGGCCTGGACGACCGTGCTGATCAACGCGCCGAGCTGGCGGTAGGTCCAGCGGGTGTCATCCGAGATGAAGGCCACCCGGTCGCCGCCTCGGCTGATGGCGGTGACCACCAGATCGCCGACATTGCAGCCGTCGTAGAGCGATTGCGTCATCATCGAATCCGGTTCAGGACAGCTTGCTGGTCTTGTTCATGAAGCCCGCGATGCGCTCATCCATGTCCGGTCCTCGACCCTCGGTGCGGTGGATCTCGTGCGACAGTCCGGCGCGCAGCGCCATGCCGTCGGTGTCGCGGTACAGGCGCTTGTTCGCACGCAGGCTGAACCAGGAGTTCGCCAGGATCGCCGCAGTGAACTTGCCGAGTTCGGCATCGAACGACGCATCGGGCACGCACCAGTTCACCAGCCCGATGGCTTGCGCCTCGGCACCGCTGTAGCTGCGGGCGGTGTAGGTCATCTCTTGAGCTTTGGCCATGCCGATGCGGCGCGGCAGGCGCTGGCTCATGCCCCAGACCGGCGTCAAAGCCCAGCGCGCGTGGGTGTCGGCGAACTTGGCCGACTCGGCTGCGACGATCATGTCGCCGGCCAGCGCGAGCTCCAGCGCCCCGGTGTAGCAGTGGCCATGCACGGCAGTGATCACAGGTTGCGGCAACTCGGCCAGTAACTCGATCGTGTCGGCCTGGAAGCTGGGCTTGGGCGGATGCTCGCCATGCGCGATGTCGGCCAGGTCATGGCCGGCTGAAAAGCACTTGCCCGCGCCGCGCACCAGCACCAGACCGATGCGCTCGGTCTCGTTGGCGATCTGCTGCACATGGCCGCGCAGTTGCTGGAACATCGCCACCGTCAGCGCGTTGAGCTTGTCCGGGCGGTTCAGGGTCAGGATGGCGAGGCCTTCGCGGTCCTCGCGCAGTACCAGCTGCGACATGGGTTCTCCCGGTTCAAAGTGAGCGCCCAGTGTAGGCAAGCGCGTTCGACCGCGGCTGTCGCCAAGGGGTCGACCAGATCGCCCGTGGCGACAAGTCCCACCCCAGCGACGGCATTCGTCGATTGCGACGATTCACGCCGACCTTGTCCTGCGCCAACATGAGCCAGGTATAGCTTTTCAGCGGTCGCCAGGCGCACACTCGCGACGATCGGTCCGCTGGCATGACCGCATCAAACCCGGCCCAGGCCGAAAGGAACCCCATGGATTTCGATTTTTCTCCAGAGCAGCGACAGCTCAAGGACCAGGCGCGGCGCTTTCTGGGCGACCACTGCGACCGCAGCGCTGTTCGCGCAGTGCTCGACGGGCCGCAGTCGCACGACGCCAAGCTCTGGCAAGGTCTGGCGGCGCAAGGCTACCTGGGCGCAGCGATTCCCGAGGCCTATGGCGGGCTTGGCTTGGGCTACCTCGAGCTCTGTGTCATCGCCGAGGAACTTGGCCGCGCGATCGCACCGGTGCCGTTCTCATCGTCTATCGCGATCGCTGCCGAACTGCTGCTGCGAGCTGGCTCGGAGGAACAGAAACGCCGCTACCTGCCCGGACTGGCCAGCGGCGAGTTGATCGGCACGCTCGCGCTCGCCGAGCGCGCTGGCCAAGTCACGCCGGGTTCCCTCAACGCCAAGACAATACGCGGCCTCGTCACCGGCACCAAGCAGCCTGTCGCCGATGGCGACATTGCCGATTTCGCGGTCGTTGCGGTCCGCGACGAGGGCGACGGCACGCCAACGGTCTCGCTGCACATCGTCGATTTGAAGGCGTCGGGGGTCCGTCGTGAGACCGTTCCCAGCATCGACCCGACCCGCAGCCAGGCGCGAATCGATTTCTCACAAGCCGCTGGCGAGCCCTTGGGCGCTGCCGGCGCAGGCTGGCAGATCTTGGCCGATGTCTACGACCGCGCCGCGGTGCTGATCGCTTTCGAGCAGATCGGCGGCGCCGATCGCGCGCTCGAGACCGCTTGCGACTACGCCCAGCAGCGATTCGCTTTTGGCCGACCGATCGGGTCGCTACAGGCGATCAAGCACATGCTCGCTGACATGTACGTATCGGCCACACTCGCCAGATCGAACGCCTATTACGGCGCCTGGGCGCTGTCGACCGGCGCGAGCGAGCTGCCAGAGGCGGCGGCCAGCGCCAGGGTCAGCGCGACGCAGGCCTACCAGCATTGCGCGCGAAACAACATCCAGGTCCACGGCGGCATGGGCTTCACCTGGGAGTTTGACTGCCACCTTCACTACCGACGGTCGAACCTGCTCGCGCTCACGCTGGGCAGCCTGAGCCGCTGGGAAGACCTGCTGGTCGATCGACTGTGTGCACGCCGCGCAGCCAAGAGCAACTGACGGAATCCGACAATGAACTTTGACGACACCCCCCAGGAAGCCAGCTTTCGCGCCGAAGTGCGCGCGTGGATCGCTGCCAACGCCCCCACCGAGTTGCACGCCGAACTCGAACTCGCCGGTTACGGCCAACCAGCGCTGCGAAGCGGCGACGTGCTCGCTGCATCCAAAGCCTGGCAGAAGAAGAAGGCGCAGTCCGGCTGGGCCTGTCTGCATTGGCCGGAGGATTGCGGTGGCCGCGGCGCGAGCCCGATCGAGCGCGTGATCTGGCAGCAAGAGGAGGGCGCCTACGGCAAGCTGGCGTCTATCTTCCTGATCGGCCAGGGCATGATCGGCCCGACCTTGATGGCGTATGCGCAAGAGCCGCACAAGCGGCGCTACTTGCCGCCACTGGCTTCGGGCGAAGAGATCTGGTGCCAGCTCTTCTCTGAGCCGGTGGCTGGGTCGGACTTGGCCGGACTGCGAACACGCGCCGAACTGGTGGGCGACGAGTGGGTGATCAACGGCCAGAAGATCTGGACCAGCGGCGCGCATTACTCCGACTACGGGATGATCCTGACGCGCACCGACCCCTCGGTCGTCAAGCATGACGGCTTGACGATGTTCTTCTTCGACATGAAGAGCCCGGGCGTCGAGGTCAGGCCGATCAAGCAGGTCAACGGCCAATCGGGCTTCAACGAGGTCTTCTTCACCGACCTGCGGGTGCCTGATCACCAGCGCCTGGGCGCTGTCGGCCAGGGCTGGCGTGTGTCGCTGACCACGCTGATGAACGAGCGCATGTCGATAGGCGCGGGCATGCCCACCGGGTTCCCCGATTTGCTGGACTTCTGCTGTGAATTCGACACCGGCGACGGCCGGGCGATCGACGACCCGGCGGTGCGCTCCAGGCTCGCGACCTGGGCGGTTCGCACCAGCGGCCTGAAATACACCGCTTACCGCAGCATCTCGGCGCTGTCCAAGGGCCAGATTCCTGGGCCCGAGAACTCGATCGGCAAGCTCGTCGCAGGTCAGACGCTGCAGGAGATTGCGATGTTCGCGCTCGACCTGCAGGGTGCTTCGGGCGTGCTGGTCGATGCCGCGCAGCCAAGTGCGGCGGCCAGGTTCCAGGCCATGTTGCTGCGTTCGCCGGCCACGCGCATCGAGGGCGGTACCGACGAGATCCTGCGCAACATCATCTCTGAGCGGGTGCTGGGCCTGCCGGCGGACATGCGGGCCGACCGAGGTCTGCCGTTCAACGAGATCCCGGTGCGCGCACGCTGAGGCGCGGCGGCGGTCAAGCCGCGCTGGATATCGAGGGTTTTCAAGCTTGCATCGGTCATATCATTGACCGGGTCGCAACCCTGCGCGCCAGAACCGCGAAGAGAGATCTCCCTTGCCCAGCACCAAGTCCCAGGCGGCCGCCCCGACCGCTCAACCAGCCATCGGTCCGGCTGTGCCGCTGGCCAAGTTCGAGCCGATCCGATCGGCGCGGGCTTTCGAGGAAATCGCCACCCAAATCCGCAACGAGCTGATCGAGGGCAGGCTCAAGGTCGGTAGTCGCTTGCCGTCTGAGCGCGCGCTGTCCGAGCAGTTCGGTGTCTCGCGCAATACCTTGCGAGAGGCTTTGCGTTCGCTCGAGCACGCCGGGCTGATCCGGCTGCAGAAAGGCGCCAGCGGCGGCGCTTTCATCAGCGAGCGCAGCGGCCAGGCGATCGTCACCGGCCTGCTCGACATGTACCACCTGGGGTCGATCGCGCCTGCGCAGCTGACCGAAGCCCGGATCTGGCTCGAAACCATCATCGTCCGCGAAGCCTGTGCCCGTGCCACGACGCAAGACCTCGCCGACCTCAACACCAATATCGCCGAAGCCGAAGCCGCCGCAGCCTGCGGTGATTTCCCGCTGCGGGCCGAGAAGCACCTGGACTTCCACCGCATCCTCGCGCGCATGACCGGCAATCCGATCATGGTGATCATGATGAACGGTGTGCTCGACGTGCTGAAGTACTTCATCCACAAGATCGGCGACTACAAGAACACCTTTGTGCTGCCGTCGCGCCGCCGCTTCATGAAACACCTGGAGGAGGGCCATGTCGAGGCCGCTGTGGCCGAGATGGAGACCAGCCTGAAGCGGCTGCAGCGCAGCTACCTGTCGCGGGTCGACGCCTCGGCTGCTGCGGTGGCGTCAACGCCAGTGGCGCGCAAACGCCGCAACCCGGTCGGCAAGCCTGTGGTTGGCACCCTTGAGCCATGACCACCAGCCATCGCAGCGAACCCGCAGGGTCTGGTCTGGATTGACGGAGTCGCACGTATCATTGGTTCTACCATAAAGTTCTACGACCAGTCGCCAAGCGACCGGCCACACCACCCGCAACACCAACCGCAACCACCACCCGCAACATCACCCGCAACATCACCTAAAAGGACTGTGCATGGACCCCATCGTCTCCCTGGCCGGACGAACCCTGATCGTCACCGGCGCCGGCCAAGGCATCGGCAAGGCAATTGCCGAACTGGGCATTGCGCTGGGCGCCAACGTCGTCGCGGTCGACCTCAACGCCGAGACCTTGCACGCGGCGCTGGCGCCGCTGCCGCCTGAGCGCGTGCTCGCGGTGGTCGGCAGCGTCGTGGATGTCGAACTGGCTGCGCAAACCGTGGCGCAGGCTGTGGAGCGCTTCGGCGCTGTGCACGGCCTGGTCAACAACGCCGGCATCATCCGACCGGCGATGATCGAGAAGATGACCGCCCACCACTGGCAACAGG
>JBILYN010000140.1:0-11522 GCA_044377715.1 Aquabacterium sp. | reverse complement strand
CTGGGCCAGGTCGACCAGACGCGCGGCCTTGATGGCACTGTCCGCGGTCCAGGCGCCACCGTAGTGGTAGGGGTCGCTGCCCAGCAAGGCCACTGGCCAACCGTCTAGCCTGGCCAGTCCGGTGATCGTGGAGCGGCCATGCAGCTTGCCGATCTCGAAGAAGCTGCCCTGGTCAACAACAGCCTCGATGATGCGGCGTGCGTTGTAGACCTTGCGCCGATCGCGCGGGATCGCCTCGATCAGCCAGTCTTCGCGTCGGTTCGGGTCATCGGTCTGCGGACCGCGCGCGGCCAACTCATAGACCGAGGTGGGCAGGTAGGACAGGAATTGGCGGGTGCGCGCGAAGGCCTCGGCCTCGGACGAGACCTCGTCGTCTACCGCGCCGTTGCTGGCGTGGATGTGGCTGCCGCCCAACGTCTCCTTGTCAATCGCTGCGCCCACCCGGGCCACCAACGGTGGGCCGGCGATGAACATCTGCGCGCTGCCCTTGACGATCATCGAGTAGTGGCTAGATGCCACGCGCGCAGCGCCCAGACCAGCCACTGACCCCAGCGCCAGGCCTACCACCGGCACCAAGCCCATGTTCTCGGTGACAAACTGCCAGCCGATCATCTGCGACACATAGGTGCGCTGGTCGACCTCGAGCGACTTCACCGAGCCGCCGCCGCCGGTACCGTCAACCAGCCGAACAATGGGCAAGCGCAATTCGTTGGCCATCTGTTCGGCCAGCGCGGACTTGGCCCAGATGGCAGCATCGGCCGCGCCGCCGCGCACCGTGAAGTCGTCACCTTGCAACACGATGGGCCGGCCGTCGAGTCGACCGCGACCGATCAGCGTGTTGCTGGCGTTGAAGTCGAGGAGGTTGCCCTCGTCGTCGTAACTGGCCTTGCCCGCGACCGAGCCGATCTCGTGAAAACTGCCTGGGTCCAGCAGTGCGTCGATGCGCTCTCGAACCGTCAGTTTGCCGCCATCGTGCTGGCGTTTGACCTTGTCCGGACCGCCCATTCGACGAGCCAGCGCCTGGCGGCGGCGCAATTCATCGACTTCGGGTTGCCAACTCATCCGCGGGTGTCTCCTGGGTACGCACTCTCAGCGGCTGATCGCGTCGGTCGTGTGAAAAACAAGTTCGACGCTGATCATGCCCTAGCTGTCTCAGTGCGGACTCGCGTGAAAACCCTAGAAGGCCTTTGCGCCATCCCGCGCCCTCGCCACACCCGGGTCTGCTCGACACGCGCGCAGGCAGCCCCAGCGATCAGAGGGTTTCGGGCTTGCCTCGCGCCGATCCCGCGAGCAGCTCGAAGCGGAACAGCCGGCATTCGATCGGTCCGTTCCACATCGGCACACGCCGGTTTTCCTTCAATCGAAGCGCCTGCGGCAGCTTCATGTCGGGGCTCAGCACCCAGGCTGTCCAGCCGGCGTAATGGTGCTTCCAGTGGCTGGCGAGCTGGCTGAAGAACTCGGTCGGACTGCCGCCGCCCTCGAAGCCTTCGCGCGTCGGCCTGGGCTGGCCGGGGCCGCTGGGATTGAAGCGTTCGCCACCGCGCGAACCCATCGGTGCGATGCGCTCACCATAGGGTGGGTTGATCACCATCACACCCTGAGGCGCCGGCGGCATTCTCTGCAGCGCGTCGGCGGTCTTGAATTCGATCGCGCTGGCCACGCCGGCGCGATCGGCATTGCGCTGCGCGAAGTCGGTCATGCGGAACGACACGTCGCCGGCGAAGATCTGCACCTCGGGCGCATGCTGCCTGGCCCGCGCCGCGTCCTTCAGCCGCGACCAGCTGTTCTGGTGGGCACGGAAGGGCAACATCTTCTCGAACGCGAAACGCCGCTGCAAGCCGGGTGCGATACCGCAGGCGATCTGCGCGGCTTCGATCGCGATCGTGCCTGCGCCGCAGCAGGGGTCTAACAATGGACCGTCCTCGGCGCGACCCTGCCAGCCGGCGGCAGCCAGCATCGCTGCAGCCAGGGTTTCCTTCAACGGCGCTTCGCCCTTCAGGCCTTGCGCGTCGCGCCAGCCGCGCTTGAACAGTGCTTCGCCCGAGGTGTCGGCGTAAAGCGTAGCGTGCGTGGGCGACAGGTGCAATGTCAGCGGCAGGTCGGGGAACTTGGTGTCGATGCTGGGACGCTCGCCTGTGACGTCACGGATCACGTCGCAGACCGCGTCCTTGACCCGCAGCGTTGCGAAGTTCAGGCTGTGCAGCGGCGAGCGCTGCGCGCTGGTGTCGATGCGAAAGGTCTGCGCCGGGGTGATCCAGTCGCCCCAGGCCACGGTCCTCGCCAGCGCGTAGAGGTCTTGCTCGTTCTGGTACGGCCCATGGGCCAGTGGCCACAGCACGCGCTGGGCCAAGCGACTCTCAAGGTTGAGCCGCATCGCGCCCAGGGCGTCGGTCATGACCTGCAGGCCGCCGCGGTCGACCTGCAGTTGGGTGTCGGCGCCCAGAATGCGGCCGACCTCATCGACCAGCAAGGGTTCGGCGCCGGCCGCGCAGGGCAGGAACAGCGCGACCGGCAGGTCGCCAACGCCCCCTCGCCGGCCCGCGCTCGAGGGCTGTCGAGCGGACTGAGTTGTTTCGTCGTGGTCGTTCATAGCGCCTTGCGCAGGTTGGCGGGCGCGATCTTCAGCGCCTCGCGGTACTTGGCCACGGTGCGACGCGCCACCGTGATGCCTTGCTCGGACAGCATGTCCGAGAGCTGGCTGTCCGACAGCGGCTTGGCCAGGTCCTCGGAGCTCACCAGCTGCTTGATCAGCGCGCGCACCGCAGTGCTGCTGGCGTTGCCGCCGGCATCGGTGGTGAGCGACGAGCCGAAGAAATACTTCAGCTCGAAGGTGCCGAAAGGCGTGCTCATGTACTTGGCGGTGGTCACGCGCGAAATCGTCGACTCGTGCAGCCCGAGCTCATCGGCGATCTCGCGCAGCACCAGCGGCTTCATCGCGATCTCGCCGTGGCTGAAAAAGCCCTTTTGACGCTCGACGATGGCCTGGCTGACGCGCAGGATGGTGTCGAATCGCTGCATGATGTTCTTCATGAACCAGCGCGCTTCCTGCAGCCGCTGCGACAAGCCGGCGCCGCCGCGTTGGCCGCGGATCGCCTGGGCGTAAAGGTCGTTGATGCGCAGCTTGGGCATCACGTCGGGGTTGAGCGTGGTCTTGAAACCCCGCCCTGCCTTGACCACCATCACGTCGGGCACGACGATGTTGGCCTCGGCGCGTGTGAAAGGCCGACCCGGCTTGGGTTCGCAGGCCTTGATCAGCGCCTCAGCTGCGCGCAGCGTGGACTCGTCGGCGCCGGTGGCCGACATCAGCTTTTTCATGTCCTTGCGCGCCAGCAGCTCCAGGTGGCCCTGGCAGATGCGGATCGAGACCGCCTTGGCCTGGCTGTCGGGTCGCTGGCGCAGTTGCAGCACCAGGCAGTCGCCCAAGCCGGACGCGCCCACGCCGGTGGGCTCCAGGCTTTGCAGCCACTTCAGCGCGCAGCGCAGCCGGTCGGCCAATTCCTCGCGTTCCTCGGCGGCGTCCTCGTCGTCGATACCCAGGGTCTGGCCCAGCCGCTCGGCGATGTCTTCGAGCGTGTCGGCCAGGTAGCCGTCTTCGTTGAGCGAGTCGATCAGCACCATCACCGCGGCGGCATCCTCGGCCGACAAACGCATGCCCAGCAGTTGGCGGCGCAGGTGGTCTTGCAGCGTCGGGCCGGCTTCGGCCGACTCGATCGGCTCGTAGTCGTCGTCGCCGCTACCCGAACCGCTGCTGGCCGATGGCAGTTCGCGGATGCCGTCGAAATCGTCGCGTTCGGTGCCGTTTTCCCAGTCGTCGCGCTCGGTGCTGCCGAACTCGGCAGCGTCCATGCCGGCAGGCTCTTCGGCGCTGCTGTCACCGCTGTCCTCGCGTTCGGACAGCTTGTCCTTCTCGCGCTCGGCGCTCTTGTCAGCCGGGGCGCTGACACGCTCGAGCCCGAACTCCATCGGCGCGTGGTCTTCCTCGACATCCAGGAATGGGTTCTGCTCGAGCATCTGCTCGATCTCCTGGTGCAATTCCAGCGTCGAGAGCTGCAGCAACCGGATCGATTGCTGCAACTGCGGCGTCAGCGCCAGGTGCTGCGACAGCCTGACTTGGAGCGAGGGTTTCATCGCTGAGGCTCGTCCCGGATCACATCCGGAAATGCTCGCCGAGGTAGACCCGGCGCACGTCGGCGTTCTCGATGATCTCGGCCGGCGTGCCTTCGGCCAGCACCCGGCCTTCGCTGATGATGTAGGCGCGGTCGCAGATGCCCAGCATCTCGCGCACGTTGTGGTCGGTGATCAGCACACCGATGCCACGGCTCTTGAGGAAGCCGATGATGCGCTGGATCTCGATCACCGCGATCGGGTCGACCCCTGCAAAAGGCTCATCAAGCAGGATGAAACGAGGCTGCGTCGCCAAGGCCCGGGCAATCTCGACCCGGCGCCGCTCGCCGCCCGACAAGGCCAGCGCGGGCGAATCGCGCAGCTTGTCGATCGACAGGTCGCGCAGCAGTTGCTCGAGTAGGCGTTCGATCGCCTCGGATTTCAGGGCCCGTCCGTCAGCACCGACCTGCAGCTCGAGCACCGCGCGGATGTTTTCCTCGACCGTGAGCTTGCGAAAGATCGAGGCCTCCTGCGGCAGGTAGCTCAGTCCCATGCGCGCGCGCTGGTGGATGGGCTTGTGCTGCACGGAGACACCGTCGAGGCGGATCTCGCCGGCATCGGCACGCACCAGACCCACCACCATGTAGAAAGTGGTGGTCTTGCCCGCACCGTTGGGTCCGAGCAGGCCGACCACCTCGCCAGCACCGACGGCCAGATGCACATCCTGGACCACTTTGCGCGAGCCGTAATGCTTTTGCAGGCCGCTGACCTCCAGCCGGCTTGTCACCGGCGTGGCCACAACCGTGCCCCGGCTCATCGCCGATCACCGAGCGTCGGCGAGGGCCGCAGGCCGCTGCTGGCAGCCGCAGCCGCTTCGTTGACGCCGCGCGGTGCGATCACCGCCCGGACCCGACCACCGGGGTTGTCTGGGCTGACAGCGCCGCCGCGAACGTTGAACACCTCGGCCACGCTGTCCCAGACGATCACCGCGCCCTGGATCTGATCGGCCAGCGCTGCGTTGCGCAGCCGCCGGACCTGAGCCTGACCTTCGAAGCGAAGCGTGCCGGACCGGCTGTCGTAGTCGATTCTCTGGGCCTGGCCCTCGACGAACTCGTCGACACCGTCGCGCTTTTGCCGATACGTCGCCGGTTTGCCGTCGGCGCCGCTGGCTTGCGCCAGTTGGTAGCCCTCGGGGGATTCACGAAGCTCGAGCTTGTCGGCACGGATCTGCAGCGTGCCCTGGCTGATCACCACGTTGCCGCTGCATACACTGGTCTGCTTGACCAGATTGACCGTGCAGGGCTGCTCAGACTCCAGGATCATGGGCTTGTTGCGGTCGGCTTTCTCGGCCTGGACCGGCAGGCTCAGGACTGCGCCGCCGGTCAGCAGTGCAAGCAAAATCAGCGAGGGGTGGGTCAGGGTAAACATCAATCGGCACAGAACTTGCATATCATTTTAGACTGAAGTCCTGGCTCGGCCGGCGCGCATCGCCGACAAACGACCGCTTCGAGGCGACTGTTGGATGCGCGCCGGCCGAGCTTTCCGGCGAACGCTACCCACAGCGAGTTCAGGCCTTGTGCGATTTCGCGATCAACGCGTCGGCCGCGGCCAGCGCTCGTTCTGCGGTGCCGGCGATCGACGGTGAGGTCATGTAGCGGCCGTGGATGCCCAGCGTTGGCACGCCGTCGATCTTGTAGCCCTCGGCCAACTGCTTGGCTTGTCGGATCTTGGTGGCGACCGAGAAGCTCTTCATCGCGTCGAGCACCTTGGTGGCATCGGCGCCGTTGGTCTTGACCCAGTCGCCGATGTCGGCATCCTTGTCGAGCCGCAGGTGCTGCACATGCAGGGCTGCAAACACTTTGCGATGCAAGGATTCGACCAGCCCTAGGGATTCGAGCGCAAAGTACAAGCGCTGCATCGGTTCGTGCGCAGCGTTGAAGGCCACGGGCATGCGTCGGAAATTGACATGCGCAGGCAGCTTCTTCGCCCAGGCGTCGAGCAAAGGCTCGAAGACGTTGCAGTGCGGGCACCAGTAGCCGAAGAATTCGACCACATCGACCTTGCCCTCGGGCGCCGGGACGGGCTGCGCCACCCGCAAATAATCCCGGCCTTCGACCGGCGGCCCACCCTGGGCCTGCAGTGGCAAGCCCAGGCCTGCCAAGGTCACGCCAGCGGCGCAGATCACCAAATCACGACGGTTCATTTGCGGTCCCATTCTCAAGGAAGATGACATTGCAACCAGACTGACGGTAGCAGGCGGTTCGGATTTGCGCTGGTTCACCGCTCGACCCGCACCAGATTGGCCTCGACGCCGGCGCTCGCTAGCTTGGCCTGCGCGTCTTCGGCCTCGTCGCGGCTGGCGAACGGTCCGAGGCGCACCCGAAAGACATTGCGCCCCGCTTGTTCTCGCTCGGTGATCTTGGCACCAAAGCCCATCAACGCGAGCTTAGCGCGCTGGGCTTCGGCGTCCTCCGGCCTGGCATAAGCACCGGCCTGCACGAAGAAGGTGGCGATGGCAGCCGGCTTGGTGTCGGCTTTCGGGGCTGGAGTCGCCGGGACGGCCGGGGCCGCAGGGGCCGCAGGGGCCGCCGGGGCCACCACTTGGTCAGCCAGGATGGCCGCAGGATCGCGCGCGCCGCGTGGCGGGCTGGCCGCGGGCATGGCCGCTGCTGCAGGCATGGCCGGCGCTGCTGGTACGCTGGGCGCTGCCGCAGGTTCGCTGGCTGCGGCAGGCTGCGGGCGGGCGACATTCTTGCCCGCCAAGGGCGCGTTCGGGTCCCAGCGCTTGTTGCGCTCGGTTTCGGCCGCGTCCTGCTCGGCGCTGCGTTGTGGCAGCTTGTTGATGAAGGGTATCGGCGCCTTGGTGATGTAGATCGCCACCCCCAGCGCCACGCCCAGACCGATCAGCAGGCCCAGCACCAAACCCACCAGGAAGCCGCCGCGCTGGGATTTCATGGCGCTGCGGCCGCTTCCGCCGCCTCCCGGTTCATCGCATCGGGTGCGCTCACGCCCATCATCGCCAGCGCGTTGCGCAGCACCTGGCGGGTCGCCGCGAGCAACGCCATGCGGGCCGCCGCCAATGCAGCGTCGTCGATCAAGAAGCGCTCGGCGCCATACCAGCTGTGGAATGCAGCTGCCAGGTCGCGCAAGTAGAACGCGACGTCGTGCGGTGCGAAGTCGGCCGCCGCGCCGCTGAGCATGTCCGGGTAGGCCGCGAGCTTGAGCATCAGCGCGGTCTCGGTGGCTGCCGTCAGCAGCGACAGGTCGACGCCGGGGTCCAGCGCGATGTCGACATTCTTGCCCGTGCGCAACGTGTACTGCGCCAGCACCGAGCAGATCCGGGCGTGGGCGTACTGGACATAGAACACCGGGTTCTCATCGTTGGCTTTCAAGGCCAGGTCAACGTCGAACACGAACTCGGTGTCGGCCTTGCGGCTGATCAAGAAGAAACGCACCGCGTCGCGGCTGGTCCATTCGATCAGGTCACGCAGCGTGACATAGCCGCCGGTGCGCTTGCTGATCTTGACCTCGACCCCGCCTTTCATCACCGTGACCATCTTGTTGAGCAGGTAGTCAGGCCAGCCCTGCGGTATGCCCACAGCGGCGGCCTGCAGGCCAGCGCGCACCCGGGCGATGGTGCCATGGTGATCGGTGCCCTGGACGTTGATCACCTTGTCGAAGCCGCGCTGCCACTTGTCGATGTGGTAGGCCACGTCAGGCACGAAGTAGGTGTAGCTGCCGTCGGACTTGCGCATCACCCGGTCCTTGTCATCGCCGTAGTCGGTCGACCGCAGCCACAGCGCGCCCTCGCTCTCATAGGTCTTGCCCGCGGCCTTCAATCGCGCGACAGCGTGCTCGACCTTGCCATCGAGGTACAGGCTCGACTCGAGAAAGTAGTTCTGGAACTCCACGCCAAAGGCCTGCAAATCCAGGTCTTGCTCATGGCGCAGATAGGCCACCGCGAACTGACGGATCGAGTCGATGTCTTGCGGATCGCCGCTGGCAGTGAAAGCCCGGTCGTCAGCGCGCACCGTCGCGCCGGCCAGAAAATCGGCGGCGATATCGGCGATGTAGTCGCCGTTGTAGGCATCGGCCGGCCAGCCGTCGTCGCCGGGTTTCAGGCCCAGGATCCTGGCCTGGGTCGAGCGCGCCAAGGTGGCGATCTGAACGCCGGCGTCGTTGTAATAAAACTCGCGCGTCACCGCCCAGCCCTGGGACTCGTACAAGCCGCAGATCGCGTCGCCCAGCGCGCCCTGGCGGCCATGGCCCACATGCAGCGGGCCGGTCGGGTTGGCCGAGACGAATTCGCACATCATCTTCTTGCCGTTGGGCCGGCGCTGGCCGAACAAGCTGCCCTCGGCCAGCACTTCGGCAACCACCGCTTGCTTGGCGGCGGCCGACAGCCGCAGGTTGATGAAGCCAGGGCCGGCGATCTCCAGCGCGCTGACCCAGCGCTGCACCGCAGGCTGGGCCTGCAAGGCCTCGATCAAAGCGGCGGCCAGTTCGCGCGGGTTGCGCTTGAGGCTGCGCGCGAGTTGCATCGCGGCGGTGATGGCGAAGTCGCCATGCGCGGCCACCTTGGGTGACTCGAATGCCGGGATGTATGCGCGGTCTTGGGCAGCATCGGGTGCTAGCTGCTGCACTGCGGCAGCCAGGGCCCCGAGCAAGGCCTCTTTGGCTTGGATCATGGGGCGAGATTCTACGGTTTGGGGTCGCTTGCGAGCTCGGCACACAGCACGGCCTGGCCGCCTGCATTCAGTTCGACAGCGGAACTGCCGACAACCCGGCTTGACCGCTTGTGCCTGCCATGCCCGCCGACCCTGTCTTCGCCACCGCTGCCACCACGCCATTTGCGCCGGGGCTCGTCAGCCTGGACCGGCGCTGGCCGGTCGATCCCGGGCTGCCGCAGCGCATCGGCAAGTACCGGGTGATCAGGCGATTGGGCGAAGGCGCCACCAGCGAGGTCTTCCTGGCCGAGGACGAATTCAGCCAGCGCCAGGTCGCGATCAAGCGGGTGCGCGAAGCCAACGGGGGTGACCGTCTGGGCCAGCATCACCGCGAGCGCTTTTTTGCCGCCGAAGCCGACCTGGCCGGCAAGCTGCAGCACCCGAACGTGGTGCGGATCTTCGACGCAGTCGCCGACCCGCATCAGCCCTACCTGGTGATGGAGTACGTGCCAGGCGGCACTTTGCAGCGGCACTGCCGACCCGATGCGCTGCTGCCGCTGGACCAGATCGTCGAGATCGGCTTCAAATGCGCGATGGCGCTGGGCTATGTCGCGCGTCATGGCCTGATCCACCGTGATGTCAAACCGGCCAACATCCTGGCCACGGTCCGCCCGGATGGGGTTCGCGACATCAAGATCACCGACTTCGGCAGTGTGTTCGACCACCGCAGTGAACGAACCCAGGTGTTTCGGGTCGGCTCGCTGGCCTATATGTCGCCCGAGCAGCTCGACGGCTGCGCGCTGGACGAGCGCGCCGACATGTACTCGCTGGCTGCGGTGCTCTACCACTTGGTGGCCGGCAGGCCACCCTTCGACGCCAGCCACCAGCTTGCGCTGATGCACCAGATCTACCACGCCGAGCCAACGTCGTTGATGTCGCAGCGCGGCGGCGTGCCGCAGCGAATGGACGCGCTGCTGCGCCAGGCGCTGGCCAAGCAGCCAGGCGACCGGCCCGTCGGCTGGGAGGCGTTTGCGCTGGCCTGGTCGGAACTGGCGACCAGCGGCGAGCTGCCACCCAGCCAAACGCAGGTCATTCTCGATTCGGAGCGCTTCAACCTGTTGCGATCGCTCGCCTTCTTCGAAGGCTTCGGGGATGTTGAACTGTGGGAAGTGGTGCACCGGGCGCAGTGGCTGCGGCTCGGCCCCGGCGCAGCGATCTACCGCCGGGGCGACCCGGGCCGCAGCTTCCACATCATCGCGCGCGGCCGGGTCGACATCCACCGCGACGGCCAGTGCGTGGCGCAGCTCGGCCCAGGCACCTCAGTGGGCGAAATGGCCTACCTCGCGCCCAGCCCCGACCTGCGGCTGCACAGCGCCGACGTCATCGTCGCCGCGCCGGCCACCACGATCGCCTTCACGCCCGAAGCGGTGGGCCGGCTCAGCCCGGCCACCCGGCAGCTGTTCGACAGCGCTTTCATAGGCGTTTTGGTGCGTAGGCTGCATGCCGCACACGAGGCCTTGGCGCACCCGCGGCGAATCCTCTGAGTAACCGTCTTTAGAGTCAAGCGCTGTGAAGCGATTTATCCCAAGGTTTATTGGTTTTGACCATGGCGTTGAGCGTGGTCAAGAGCTTGCGCATGCAGGCGACCAGGGCGACCTTAGGCAGCTTTCCGGCGGCCAGAAGCCGGTCATAGAAGGTTTTGATGGCGGGGTTGTGGCGTGCGGCGGTCAGGGTGGCCATGTAGAGAACGCGGCGTATCTCGAAGCGTCCGCCCTGAACACGTCGTCGCCCCTTCGAGTTGCCCGAATCGTTGGCCATCGGTGCCACACCGACCAGGGCGGCGATCTCACGGCGGTTGAGCTTGCCGAGTTCGGGCAATTCGGCAATCAGGGTGGCGCTGGCCACCGGACCGATACCGCTGGCCGAGCGCAGCAGTTTGTCCAACTCGGCATAGTTCGCCTGGACGTGGCTGACCATCTGGGCTTCCACGTCGTCGAGCTGCTTGCGGATCGCTTCGATCATGGCCTCAATGCTCGGTCGCACGACGGCAATGGCCAGTTGCAGCCGCTGGCGCTCGGACAGCATCATCGTCACGAGCTGGCGTCTGCGCGTGACCATTGCCGCCAACGCCTGCTGCTGCGCGTCGGCCAAAGGCCGGATCAAGCTGGCCAGATCGTCGCGGCGCACCAGAACGGCGGCGAACTCAGCGAGCATGCGTGCGTCGATGCGGTCGGTCTTGGCCAGCCGCCCCATGGACTTGGCGAAGTCGCGCGCCTGACGCGGGTTGACAACCGCCACCGGCAAACCCGCGGCCTGCAGGGCGCAGGCCAGCGCCGCTTCGTAGCCGCCGGTGGCCTCCATCACCACCAGCGCCACACCCAGTGGCTTCAAGGCCGCCGCCAGCGCCGAGTGTGCCTCGGCGTCGTTGTCAAAACGCTGAGCATCAAACTTGGCGCCCAGCACCGAGACATCCACGTGCGGCTTTGCCACATCGATACCAACGACCGCCATTGAGGTAACAGACATGGTCTTCAGCTCCCTTGCTTGTGAATGCGCCCTCGGACAAGCCGGAGCGAGCAACCGTTCGGGCTTCAGGAAGACCAGCGCGGTGACCGTGCGCGATTTACTCAGAGACGGGCTTCAACGCCCAAGCGCGTACCAGGCTGCACGGACCGGTCTGGCCGCCTCAACGGCGGTCAAACTCTACCGCGCTGGTCTGGTCTGAAACATACAAGCGCATGACCATGCGTC
>JBILYN010000139.1:0-11524 GCA_044377715.1 Aquabacterium sp. | reverse complement strand
TTGCGTCTCGACCGCAACAAGGTCAACGTCAACGGCGGCGCAATGGCGCTGGGTCATCCGATTGGCGCGACCGGGTCGATCCTGATCGGCACCTTGCTCGACGAACTCGAGCGGCGCGGCTTGAAGCGCGGCCTGGTGACGATGTGCGCGGCTGGTGGTATGGCACCGGCGATCATCATCGAGCGCATCTGAGCCCCGACCTCGCGATTCCCGAGGGATTCAAGCCGCGCAACTTCGGCGACGGCTTCATTTCGGCCAATGGCCCGCTTTATACTCGCCGAGGCGAGCGCGGTTTGGTGATGGGGTTTCGCGTCGAGCCGCGCCATTGCAATCCGATGAAGATCTGCCACGGCGGCATGATGGCGACTTTTTGCGACATGCTGCTGCCGATGAGTGGGCACGTGCAGGCCAAGGAATTGGCCGGCCGGTTCCTGCCCACCATCAGCCTGCAGGTCGACTATCTCGCGCCTTCGCCGCTGGGCAGCTGGGTTCAGGGGGAGGGCCAGGTGTTGCGTGTCACGCGCAGTCTGGTCTTCATGCAAGGCCTGGTCACTGCGGACGGTCAGAATGTGGCGCGGGTCAGTGGCACCTTCAAGCTCGGCCCGCTGTTCGAAGATGCCGTGGATAAATAACGCGCCGTCACCTGCAGTGCGCGCAGTCTGAACGTTAAAGTCTTGCCCAGCCAGCAGCTGCGCGCCGCTGGCTTCCAACACAAGAAAGGCATCGATCATGGATCTGAGTTATTCAGCCGAGGAACAGTCGTTCCGCAACGAGGTCCGGTCCTGGCTGGCCGGCAATCTTCCCAGCGACATCCGCGACAAGGTGGTCAGTTACCGCCACCTGACCAAGGAGGATTTCATCCGCTGGCACAAAATCCTCGCCGCCAAGGGTTGGTCGGTGCCGCACTGGCCGGCGGAGTGGGGTGGCACGGGTTGGGACATCACCCAGCGCTACATCTACGACGAGGAGTTCGGTCTGGCTGGCGCGCCCGGACTGCCGAGCTTCGGTCCGGCGATGTGCGCCTCGGTGCTGATGCGCTTCGGCAGCCCTGAGCAGAAAAACCGTTTCCTGCCGCGCATCCGCAGCGGTGATGACTTCTGGGTCCAGGGCTATTCTGAGCCTGGCGCTGGTTCGGACCTTGCATCGCTCAAGACCCGCGCGGAGCGTGACGGCGACCACTACCGTGTCACAGGCCAGAAGATCTGGACCACGCTGGGCCATTACGGCGACTGGATCTTCTGCCTGGTTCGCACCGACCCGACTGCCGAGAAGCGGCAAGAGGGCATCAGCTTCCTGCTGATCGACATGAAGACGCCTGGCATCACCGTGCGCCCGCTGATCCTGATGGACGGTGGTCACGAGGTCAACGAGATCTTTTTCGACGATGTCCGGGTCCCGGTCGAGAACCTGGTCTACGAGGAGAACAAGGGCTGGACGGTGGCCAAGTACTTGCTCGGCCACGAGCGCATGGGTTCGGGCCAGGTCGGCGGGTCGCGCCGCGAGATCGCCGCGCTGCGCGCGCTGGCTGGGCGTGAGATCAAGAACGGCAAGCCGCTGATGGAAGACACGCGGTTTCGCGACCGGCTGTCGCGCCTGGAGATCGAACTCGCCGCGCTTGAGCTGACCTCGATGCGCTTCGTTGACAAGATGCGCCGCTCAGGCCAGCCACCGGGTGCTGACGTGTCGATGCTCAAGATCCGCGGCACCGAGGTCCAGCAAGGCATCACCGAGTTGATGATGCAGGCGGCGGGCCCGATGGCCCAGCCGTTTGCCGCAGTCGACAACGGCGCGATCGACCACTTCAAGTCACGTCTGGCGCCGCGCTATTTCAACCTGCGCAAGGCCAGCATCTATGCCGGATCAAACGAAATCCAGCGCAACATCATCGCCAAGATGACCTTGGGCCTCTGACCCGGAGCATGTCATGAACTTCGAATACAGCGAAGAGCAGCAGCAACTGGCTGACTCGATCGGCAAGTACCTGGCCAACGAATACAGCTTCGAAAAGCGCAAGACGATCCTCACGTCGCCCAGCGGCCTGAGCGACACAGCCTGGACCACGTTTGCCGAACTCGGCCTGACATCGATCGCATTGCCCGAGGCCGATGGTGGTTTCGGCGGCGGCGCGCTCGACTTGATGGCCGCGATGGAAGCCTGCGGCGAGGCGCTGGTGGTCGAGCCCTTGCTCGACAACATCGTGGGTGGCCGCCTGGTGTCGCGTGCGGGATCGGCGGCGCAGCGTGAAGCCATGTTGCCGGGCCTGATGGCCGGCAGCCTCAAACTGGCTTTCGCCGGTCTCGAGCCTGGCAGCCGCTATGCGTTGACACCGAGCAATACCCACGCCCGTGCGGCCGGCGACGGCTGGGTGCTGGACGGCGAGAAATGCGTGGTGTTCGGTGCGTCTTCGGCCGATACCTTGATCGTCTCGGCGCTGGCCGGGCCGGCTGACGGCGTCAGTCTGTTCTTGGTCGATCGCCATGCCGATGGCGTGACGCTCAACCCCAGTCGCAGCGTCGACGGGCAGCGCGCCGCCGATGTCCGGCTGGTGGGCGTCAAGCTGGCGGCTGGTGCGCTGCTCGGTCCGCTGGGTGCAGCGATGCCGCTGATCGAGGAGGCGGTCGATTTCGCCACTGCGCTGCTGTGCGCCGACGCGATCGGCGCGATGAAAAGCGCCAACGACGCGACGCTTGAGTACATGAAGACCCGCAAGCAATTCGGCGTGCCGATCGCGTCGTTCCAGGTTCTGCAGCACCGCATGGTCGAGATGTACATCGTCTGCGAACAGGCGCGGTCTATGGCGATCCTGGCTGCGGCCAAGGTCGACGCCAGCGGCGACGCTGCTGATCGGTCGCGCGCGGTGTCTATGGCGAAGGTCAAGATCGCCGATGCGGCGCGTCAGGTCAGCCAGGAATCGGTGCAACTGCACGGTGGCATGGGCATGACCGAAGAGTTGAAGGTCTCGCACACCTTCCGGCGTCTGACCATGGCAGCTCAGCGCTTTGGCGACGCCGATCACCACCTGGAGCGCTACGCCGCTTTGGGCTGATCGGCTGCGACCGGCATCATGCTCTGATGCTGGTCGCCGTCGTGAACAAAGGCGAGATTTCTCTTCGAGTTTTCTTTTCGAGTCGACCTGTCTGCTAGCCCGGTGCCCGCAGGTGCCCCGACATCTCGGCGCCTGCGTCGGGGCTGAGTTTTCGGTACCACAGCACAGAGACCAGCGAGATCAGGCCTATCGCCCAAAAGGCGCGACTGAAATCGACCGCCATCAGTTCGCTGCGGCCATCTGTGGCGCGTGAGCCGTCGAGCAGCATCGCCGCCACGGCCACGCCTGCTGCGAGCGACAACTGTTGCGCGACGCCGACCAGCGATGTTGCACCGCTGAGTTGCCTGGCCTCTACATCGGCGTAGCTCAGCGTGTTCAGGCTGGTGAACTGCAGCGAGCGGAAGAATCCTCCGACCAGCAGCACCGCGATGATCGCTACATGCGGGGTCTGGACGGTGAACAGCGCCAGCGCGGCGATCATCGCGCTGCTGATCCAGGCGTTGGCGCACAGCACGTTCTTGAAGCCATAGCGCCGCAGGATGGGCGCTGCCGTCAGCTTCATCGTCACCGCACCGACTGCCGAGGTGAAGGTCAAAGTGCCCGACTGGAACGCCGACATGCCGAATCCGAGTTGCAGCATCAGCGGCAACAGGAAAGGCATCGCGCCGACCGAGACACGGAACATCAAGCCGCCGACCAGCGAGAGGCGAAAGCTCGCGTGGCGCAGCAACGACAGGTCGATGATCGGATGCGCCGCGCGCCTGGCATGGCGCAGGTAGAGCGCCAGCAAGGCCGCGCCGGCGGCCATCATCGCCAGCGCGACCCAGACGCTACCCTGGTGGCTGCCCAGCAGTGTGAAGCCGAAGATCGCCAGCGACAGGCCCAGGCCGGTGAGCAAAAAACCCGGCCAATCCAAGGGGCGTAGCGTGTCGGCGCGCACCTGGGGCACCAGCCACAGCGCCAGCGCCAGCCCGATCAGCCCGACCGGCACGTTGAGCCAGAAGATGCCTCGCCAGTGGTAATAAGTCGTGATGAAGCCGCCGACCGGTGGGCCGAGAATGGGCGCGAACAGCGTTGGGATGCCCAACCAGGCCATCGCCGAGACCATCTCGCGCTTCGGAATCACCCGCAGCAGGATCAGTCGGCCCACCGGCAACATCATCGCCCCGCCCAGCCCCTGGCAGAAGCGACCGGCGATCAGGCTGTGCAGGTCCCAGGCCAGCGCGCAGGCGATCGATGACAAGGTGAACACCGCGATCGCTGCGGCGAACACGGTCTTGGCGCCGAAGCGGTCGGCGCACCAACCGCTGATGGGGATGAAGATCGCCAGTGCGACGAAGTAGGCGGTGAAAGCCAGCTTGAGCGTCAACGCGTCGACTTGCAGGTCAGCCGCGATTGCCGCCAGCGAGGTGGCAATCACCGTGCTGACCAGACTCTCCATGAACAGCGCCGATGCCACCACCAGCGTCAGCAGCCGGGTCGAGGGCTGCGCGCTCATGCTGCGCGGCCTATCCTTTGTCTGCGCATCAGCGCACGGCCATCGCGTCTTGGATCAGCTGCGCCACCATCGCGGGGTCTTCCATCGGCATCATATGGGTCTTGTCCGTCTGCAGGCCGCGCCCCTGCGGGAACTCGGTGGCCAGCCCGGGCCAGGTGGGCGAACCCAGCGGATCCCAGGGCAGGATGCTCGCGTCTTGCTCCCGCGCGCGAACGACCAGCACAGGGATATGCAAGGACCGGATGCTGGCGTAGATGCCGCGGTTCTGGCGTGCCAATGGGTAGATCTGGCCTTCAAAACCCGGCGCGCAAGCGAGCTGATAACCCTCGCCGCTGTCGGCAGGACGCAGCCCGTGCACGCAGTAGTCAAGCAGGCACTGCCGCTCGAACACCGAGTACGGCGGCCGGTCCACGAAGCGGTCGAACATCGATTGCGCCGACTCGAACTGGTTCTTGCGATAAGCCGAGGGGTGCACGGTTCCCGATGGCGGTGCTGGCAGGTGGTAGTCGGCCGGCGCCGACATCACCGGGTCGATCAGCACCAGCTGCGAGAAGCTGTCGGGTGCGAAAGCGGCTGCTTGTACCAGCGCATGTGCGCCCATGCTGTGGCCTATCGCGACCACGCCGCGCAGATCTAGCGCGGCCGCAAAGCCGGCCAGGTCTCGGCTGAACTCTTCCCAGGTGCTGAAGTCCTTGGCCTGGCTGCGGCCGTGTCCGCGCTGCTCGACAGCGATCACGTGCCGGTCGGGAAAACGCGCAATCACCTGGTCCCAGACCCGGGCGTGGAAACCGGTGGCATGGACGAACAGCAGCGTCGGCGCTTGGCCGCGCAGCTCGGGCCGCCACTCGAAGCTGGCCATCGAGATGCCGTTGGACTGCACGAAGGACAGCCCGGGTTCGGTGCCGGTTGATGCAGCGGATGGGGCTGGGTTCGACGCCATCGATCAGACCTCGGCTGCCATGCGGCTGGCTTGGTCGATCGCGCGCTTGGCATCGAGCTCGGAGGCCTCGAAAGCGCCGCCGACCAGGCTGGGCTTCAGGCCGCTGGCCAGCAACTCGTCATAGAGCGAGCGCAGCGGCGTCTGGCCGGCGCAGACGATCACGGTGTCGACCTCGAACAGCCGCGGCTCGCCGTTGACCAGCGTGTGCAAGCCGGCGTCGTCGATCTTGAGGTAATCGACACCGCTGACCAGGTGAACGCCGCGGCGGTTGAGCGTCATGCGATGGGTCCACCCCGTGGTGCGGCCCAGCGATTTGCCCAGCGCGTCGGCCTTGCGCTGCATCAGCCAGACCTCGCGGTCTGATTTGGCGACCTCGGGCGTGACCCCGGTGACGCCGCCACGCGGGTGGTTCTTGAAGTCTATGCCCCATTCTTTGGCGAAGACCTCCACATCGACCGCGCCCGAGACGCCTGCGTGCGAGACCAACTCGGCGACGTCGAAACCGATGCCACCGGCACCCAGAATGGCAACCCGTCGGCCTATCGGCTTGCGGCCCAGGATGGCGTCGACATAAGGCACGACCTTGGCGTGGGCGATGCCGTCGATCGCCGGCTGGCGTGGCGAGATGCCGGTGGCGATCACGACCTCGTCGAAGCCCAGCGCTTTCAAGCTCGCCGCGTCGGCCCTGGTGTTCAGACGAAGGTCGATGGCGTGTACATCGATCATTCGCCGGTAGTAGCGCAGGGTTTCGTGGAACTCCTCCTTGCCGGGAATGCGCTTGGCCAGGTTGAACTGGCCGCCAATCTCGGCGGCGGCATCGAACAGCGTGACGCGGTGGCCGCGTTGCGCTGCCACCGTCGCGTAGGCCAGCCCGGCCGGTCCTGCGCCAACGACCGCGATGCGTTTGGACGCTGGTGTCGGCAGGTAGCGAAGCAGGGTTTCGTTGCAGGCGCGCGGGTTGACCAGGCAGCTGACTGGCTTGTTGCCGCCGAAGGTGTGGTCCAGACAGGCCTGGTTGCAGGCGATGCAGGTGTTGATCTCATCCTCTCGGCCTTGCAAGGCCTTGAGCACGATCTCGGGGTCGGCCAGCATAGGCCGCGCCATCGACACCAGGTCGGCGTCGCCGCGCGCCAGCACCTCCTCGGCCACTGCCGGCATGTTGATGCGGTTGCTGGTGATCACCGGCACCGTCAAGACCTTGCGCAAGCGGCCTGTGACCTGGGCAAACGCCGCACGCGGCACCATGGTCGCGATCGTCGGCACCGGCGATTCATGCCAGCAAAAATGGGTGCTGATGATGTTCGCACCAGCGGCCTCGATCGCCTGGGCCAGCGAGACGATTTCTTCCCAGGACAGCCCGTCTTCGAGCATGTCCATCGCTGCGATGCGAAAGATCAGGATGAAGCGCTCACCGACCGCTTCGCGCACACGGCGCACCACCTCGACCGGCATGCGCATGCGGTTTTCCCATGAGCCGCCCCAGCGGTCGTTGCGCAGATTGGTCTTGCGCACCAGGAAGGTCGACAGCAGGTAACCGGCCGAGCCGATGATTTCGACACCGTCATAGCCTGCGGCCTGCGCTTGTTGCGCGCAGTTGGCGAAATCGCTGATCTGCTTCTCGATCCCGGCCTCGTCGAGTTCGCGCGGCGTGTAACTGCCGATGCGCGACTTGACCGGCGAGGGCGCGACGCACAGCGGTGTCCGCGCCAGCGACCCGGTGTGCAGGATCTGCATGCAGATCTTGACGTCTGGGTCGGCGGCATGAACCGCGGTGGTGATCCTGCGGTGCTGCTCGGCCTCGGCCGGCGTCGACAGCTTGCCGCCGCGGCCGGCTTCCTCGTTCGGGGCAATGCCGCCGGTGATGATCATGCCGACGCCGCCGCGTGCGCGATCGGCGTAGTACTCGGCCATGCGTTCGAAGCCGTTTTCAGCCTCTTCCAGGCCGGTGTGCATCGAGCCCATCAACACCCGGTTCTTCAACCGGGTGAAGCCGAGGTCTAGCGGAGCGAACATATGGGGATAGCGTTGCATGCCTGTCATCATCGGGCCCAGTTGGTTATTTGGGATAGATCGTAATGGAATCGGGTCCTGGCCCGCACCGAGGACCGCGATTGAGCCAGTCGGCCCCAGGCCCATCGTGTTCGCGTGACCTGTCCGCTTTGACATCGCCAAGCCGATATGCGCTGGAGGATTTTGGCGAGTTCGTTGTCGCGAAGTCAGGCCTGGTGTGGTCTGTGCCGGCATGGCCGACAGCAGCCAGGAGTGGCTTGTTTCGAGCGGTGCCATGGTGCGCGGAAACGGTTAGTATTCCCGCTCGGCAATGCTTCTGCAGCTTCAGTACCTAGCAGGGTACCGACCCGGTTCGATTGGTTTGCCCAGTCCAGCGTGGTTTGCAGCAGGATTGGATTCACTCACTTCAAGGCCTGTCCATGCCCGAAACCTCGGTCAATTTGCCCAGACATGGCTGCCGTCTGTTGCTTGCCCAAGCTTTGAGGAGTGCAGGCTGATGTCGAATGTACCGAATGAAGCGGTTGAGGTACTGCGCGCCTTGGTGCTGGAGGTGCGTGCGCTGCGGCAATTGGCTGAAGCTGCGATTCGGCAGGTGCCTTTGAGTCGGCTCGTGGCGCCACCCGGTGCGGCTGCCGCTGCGGGGGCTGGCGCGGCGGCGGCTGCGGTGGCTGGTTTGGCAGCGCTGGACAGCGTACCGACGATCCCGGTACTGACCAATCTGTTGCCGGAGTTGGAGGACCTGCAGATAGAGGCTTCTGGCGTGTTGCCCGAGGTCGAGCAGTCGCTGGCGCAGATGGACTTGACGATGGCCAGCGTCGATTCAGCCTCCGCCTCGCTGACGCCTTCGCCTGACAAGCTGCCGCCGGTCAAGGATGCGATGGCCAAAGCCAGCGCCGACGCCCAGAGCAAGCTCGACAGTCTTTGACGCTGCCCTGCGCCAAACAATGCAGCTCGTCACCCGCACCCAGACCGCACTGACCACCGGTGCGAGCAAGGTCAGCGCCGCCATCTCCGAGGCTGGTGGCACCTTGAAGACGCAGATCGGCGAGGGATTGACGGCGACCAGTGAAGCGATGGGTGCGGTGCAGGACAGGCTCAAGGGCATCGTCACCAAACTGCTCGAGCTGGGGCCATTGCTTGATCCGACGGGTCTGCTGCCTCCCTTGACCGCGGCGTTGGGGCGCTGCCAAGCCGACTTGCAGACGCTGGCCGGCAACTTGTCTGGGCTGGGTGACCGCTTGTTGACAGCGGGCCAAGACTTGGGCGGCATCAGCACCGAGTTGCAGTCGGCGCTGGCCAGCGTCACCGCGCTGCCCGGCCGCTTGCTGGCTGCCCAACCTGATGTTGCCGGCCTGACTGCGCAATTGCAGGCCTTGTTGCAGCGAGGCCAGGGTATTGCGCTGCGGGCGGCCGATGTCGAGCCGCGGCTCAACCGTTTCGCCAGCGAGCTGCAAGCCCTGTTACCAGAGCTCAATGAGCTGCGCGACGTTGCGGCCCAGACCGTCGTGTCGATGGACACCAATGTGGCGGTCGAAGCGGCCCATGCGCGTGCCCAGACGATGGTCCGTGGTGCTGAGACCGCTGCGCTGGCTGAACTCAACCTGCTCAAGACCGAGGTGCAAGAAGGCGCCGATGCGCTTCAGGCTGACTTGACGACGCTGGCCCAGGTCGTGCCGGACACCCTGGACCGGGCGGTCGAGGCGGTGGATGCTTCGGTTCAGGAGGTGTTCGATGCACTCGACCGGGTGCTGGACCGGCTCGATGTGGCGGTGGACGCGCTGCGCCAGGCTTTGACCGAACTGCAGGACCAGGCCGGTCTGCTGCACGACCGTTGCGACGACGCTGGTGAACTGCTGGCGATGCCGCTGGACCGAGCGCAGGCGGCGATTGCGTTGCTGGTGTCGCAGGTTGACGAGGTCGGCAAGGCGGTCGACGATGTGCTGGCCTTGGTCGACGCCCAGGTGGATCGCCTGCAAGCCATGATCGACACCATCCGTGCGGCCATCGACAAGGTCGTGGCTGCGGTGGTCGATGTGCTGGCTGAGTTCTCCGACATTCTGGTCGAGCTCGATGGCGAGATCGAGGGCGTCAAGGCCACGTTGTCGGCGATGCCTCAGATGCTCGAAGATACCGTGAAGCCGCAGATCGACGTGGCCGAAGCCTTTGTCAAAGAGGTCAGGCAGGGCATCGTCAGCTTCATGCAGCAGGCAGACAGCGCCTTGTCGGCGGCCAGCGACGAACTCGACCAGGCTGAAGCCTGTTGCGATACCGCGATCGCCACCTGCACCCAATACCAGATGCGTGTGCCGCCGCTGATCGCTGCGCGGCTGTTGTTCGTCGGTGTCAAGTCCAGCTTGCCTGGCATCCGCACCCTGATCGCCACGGCGCGAACGACGGTGCGCAGTGCAGGCAACACCGCGCTGGGGCTGATGGATCTGGCCATCACGGCCGTGGGCACGCTGCGTGGACTGTTGGCGCAGGCGATCGTCCAGGTCAAGACGGTGGTCAACCGATTGCTCGGCTTGCTCGCGCAGGTACAGGTGGCGTTGGCACAGGGCCGGGACAAGCTGGCGGAGGTCGCGGCCGAGCTGAAGGCGCAGGCCGAGACGCTCAAGGCCAAACCCGATCCCTTGATGGCTCAGGTCCAGGCTGCGATCGACGCATTCCTTGCCAAAGCCAAGCCGCGCGAGGCGGTGGCAGATGTTCGCGCGAAGGTTGATGGGCTGAACCAGACGGCGCTCGGCCCATTGCGCACCCGTCTAGCCGACGGCCTGGGCAGCACGCACTCGGCGATCGACGCTGCGGCGGCCAAACTGCCGCCGCTGGCTGACCCGGTGCAGGCCCAGGTTGACGCGATGCGGGCCAAGCTGGCCGAACTGCGTGAGGCGGCTCAGAAGCCCAAGGACCAGGCGCTGGCGCTGATCGAGCAACTTCGGGAGCGAATCGACGTCACGTTGGCGCAAGGCCGGCAGACGCTGGACGACGCGCTGGACCATGCTTTCGGCTTGCTGGAGCATGGGTTGGAGAGTGCAGTCAAGATGGTCGCCGACTTCAGGCTCCCCAGCTTGCCCAGACTATCGCTGGGCGCGGTCGGCGCGGGTGGGATCGGCAGCGGCCTGTCCTGGCCGGGCGCGTCGGACTTGGTCAGAGATCTGCGCGGCGCGGTGGCCCAAGCGGGCTCGGCCAATGGTGCGCTGGCGGCTGCTTGTGACGCTGCTGGCGGTCTGGTCAGTGAGGCTGCGGCGGTCGCCGCCGAATGGACTCAGGCATTGCCTGCGGACGCCAGTGGTCTGCTCACACCGCTGAGCGAGGCGGCCTCTCAGGTCCAGGCCAAGCTCGAAACAGCCGCCGGGCCGATGGCTGAATCGGTTCAGGACTTGCGGGCGCAGGCCGATGCCATGGCCAGTTCGTGGAGCGACCTTGGCGACAGCGCTCGCGACGCGATCGAGTCGCCGCTTGCAGCGATGCGAGAAGGTGCAGTAGCGGCCGCGGCCGAGGCCGATCAGGCGAGTCAGGCGGTTGAGGCCGAACTGGCCGATGCGATGCAGCCTATGCAATCGATGTCGGACGACATGGCCAAGGCATTGGCCGTTGCCGACGAGGGTGCGCAGCAGGCACAGCAGCAGTTGGCGGCGTCCTTGGTCGAGGTGGCTGCGGTGGCTGATGCGCTGCGTGACGCGCTGTCTGAAGCGTCTGCCGAGATGCAGAAGTCCTGCGATGAAGTGCAGGCCAAGGTCACCGATTTGCGCGATCAGGCGCAGGCTGAGGTCGACAGCGCCAAGCAATCGCTGGTGTCGGTGCAAGCCGCCGTGCAGGCCGCGCGAGCCGACGTGGTGTCGGCCGAGGCCATCGTTGATGCCGAGGTCGAGCGCCGTGGTGGCGAAGCTCGAGTGCCGCCGGCCCAGGCCGCTGCGCCTGCGGCTGAAGCACCTGCTGCGGCTGAAGCACCTGCTGCGCCTGCGGCTGAAGCGCCAGCGGCGCCTGCGGCTGAAGCGCCAGCGGCGCCTGCGGCTGAAGCGCCAGCGGCGCC
>JBILYN010000138.1:0-11543 GCA_044377715.1 Aquabacterium sp. | reverse complement strand
CCGCTCAAGGTGATGACCTCGAAGACGGTCGTCATGGCGGATGCGACCTGTGCGTGGACAAAGACGAGGATGGCCCTGTCGATCGGGCCAGACTCACCGCCAATTACGTCCTCGGTAACTTTGAGAGCCAGCACCGACGGGACGAGTGCAGACGCAACGGCCAGGCGCCGCCGCTCCAGCAGCATCGACCAGCTGGGTTGTCGCCCGTGCACGTACGAACGGAACACGGCATAGAGGCAGAACACGATGAAGCCCATGTTCACCATGTCTTCAATGAACTCGAAGATCATGGATGCATTGCAGGGCGGCGACAGGCATTCATCGTCGCGGGGAGTTCACTTCGGATAGCGCGCAAAGACGCTCGACTGCCCCGAGGCATCGACCAGCAGCACCTCGTACGGATCCTTGCGCCCTGGCACATCCATGCCGGGTGCCGAAGGCGGCATGCCAGGAACGGCCAGGCCGATGGCCTTCGGCTTCGATGCGAGCAGGCGCTTCACCTCGGCGGCCGGCACATGCCCTTCAAGGACGTAGCCGCCGACGGTCGCCGTGTGGCAGCTGCCGTAGCGGTCGGGCAGGCCGAGGCGCTTGCGCGCAGCGGTGGTGTCGTTGACCTCCGTCACCTTGACCGTGAAACCGGCCGTGCGCATGTGCTCGACCCAGGAGCCGCAGCAGCCGCAGCTAGGGCTCTTTAAGACCTGCACTTCGGGTCCTGCCAGCGCCGCGAACGCGGGCAGTGCGGGCAGTGCGGACAAGGCGTCGAGTGCTGCGGCACTCTTGAAGAAGCGGCGTCGATTCATGATCGGGTCCTCACGAAGTGGTTGTAGATTCCAAGGGCAATGGGGGTTGGGCGGCGGCGAGCTCTGCATCGGGTTGACGGGCTTCCCGCCGCAACTGCCACTGCTTGACGAGGGCATAGAGCGCCGGGATGACGCACAGCGTCAGCACCGTCGACGAGATCATCCCGCCGACCATCGGCGCGGCGATCCGGCTCATCACCTCGGAGCCGGTGCCGCTGCCCCACATGATGGGCAGCAGGCCGGCCATGATGGCGACGACCGTCATCATCTTCGGCCGTACCCGCTCGACCGCGCCTTCCATGACCGCGCCGTACAGGTCGGTTGGCCCGGGTAGGCGCCCTTCGACGCGGCAACGCTCGCGGGCATGTTCCCAGGCAAGGTCGAGGTAGATCAGCATCACCACACCGGTCTCGGCCGCGACACCGGCCAGCGCGATGAAGCCCACGGCCACCGCCACGGACAGGTTGTAGTTGAGCCACCACATTAGCCAGATGCCACCGACCAGCGCAAACGGCACCGACAGCATCACGATGAAGGTCTCGGTAAGCCGTCGGAAGTTCAGGTACAGCAGCAGGAAGATCAGTAGCAGCGTCAGCGGCACGACGATCTTCATCTTCTCGATTGCGCGCTCCATCGCCTCGAATTGGCCGCTCCAGGTGATGTAGTAGCCGGCCGGGAACTTCACCTGGTCGGCCACCGCCTTGCGCGCGTCGGCCACGTAGGAGCCGATGTCGCGGTCGCGGATGTCGACGAAGATGTAGGCCGACAGCAGCGCGTTCTCGGTGCGGATGCCCGGTGTGCCGCGCGCCACCACCACCTTGGCCACCTGGCCCAGCGGCACCATGGCCACCGCGCCCGCACTCCCCATGATCGGCACCAGCACCTCGCGCTCGATCTGCTCGGGGTTGCTGCGCAGTTCGCGCGGGTAGCGCACGGTGACACCGAAACGCTCGCGGCCTTCGACCGTGGTGGTCACCATCTCGCCACCCAGCGCCGTGCCGATGACGTCCAGCAGTTCGCCCACCGACAGCCCGTAGCGTGCCAGCGCCGCGCGGTCGGGTTCGATGTTGAGGTAGTTGCCGCCGGTCAGCCGCTCGGCAAAGGCCGAGGTCGTCCCTGGCACGGTCTTTACCACGGCCTCGATCTCCTTGGCCAGCTTCTCCATCTCGCCGAGATCCTTGCCGAAGACCTTGATGCCGATCGGCGTGCGGATGCCGGTGGACAGCATGTCGATGCGTGCCTTGATCGGCATCGTCCAGGCGTTGGACACGCCGGGAAACTGCAGCGCCTTGTCCATCTCGGCGATCAGCTTGTCGGTGGTCATACCGGCGCGCCATTCCTCCTGCGGCTTCAGGTTGATGACGGTCTCGAACATCTCTGTCGGCGCCGGGTCGGTGGCGGTGTTGGCGCGGCCGGCCTTGCCGTAGACCGAGCTCACCTCGGGGAAGCTCTTGATGATCTTGTCCTGCGTCTGCAGCACCTCGGCGGCCTTGGTAATGGACATGCCCGGTAGCGAGGCCGGCATGTACAGCAGCGTTCCCTCGTTGAGCGTCGGCATGAACTCGCTGCCCAGCTTCGAGGCCGGATACCAGGATACGCCCAGGGCGATCAGGGCCAGCGCAATGGTGATCTTCTTCCACCGCATGACCCCAGCGATGATCGGCCGGTAGGTCCAGATCAGGAATCGGTTCAGCGGGTTCTTCGCCTCCGGCATGATCTTGCCGCGGATGAACAGCATCATCAACACCGGCACCAGCGTGACCGACAGCAGCGCCGCACCGGCCATCGAGAAAGTTTTGGTGTAGGCCAACGGCGAGAACAGCCGGCCCTCCTGCGATTCCAGCGTGAACACCGGCAGGAACGACACGGTGATGATCAGCAGCGAGAAGAACAGCGCCGGCCCCACCTCCATGCAAGCGGCCAGCATTGCGTCGGCTCGGTCGCGCGCGGTGTGGTCGGGCTTCAGCCGCTCCAGGTGCTTGTGGGCGTTCTCGATCATCACGATGGCCGCGTCGACCATTGCGCCGATGGCGATCGCGATGCCGCCCAGGCTCATCAGGTTCGAGTTCATGCCCAACAGGTGCATCGCGATGAACGAGATCAGCACGCCCACCGGCAGCATCAGGATGGCCACCAGCGCCGAGCGCATGTGCATCAGGAAGATCACGCAGACTGCGGCGACGATCAGGCTTTCCTCCAGCAGCGTGCGCTGCAGGTTGGCGATGGCGCGATGGATCAGGTCGGAGCGGTCGTAGACGGCCTGGATCGTCACGCCCTCGGGCAGGCCGGCAGAGATCTCGGTAACCTTGGCTTTCAGGTTGTGGATCACCTCCAGCGCGTTCTGCCCGAAACGCGACATCGCGATGCCCGAGACGACCTCGCCTTCGCCGTTCAGCTCGGACAGGCCGCGTCGCTCGTCGGGCGCCATCTCCACGCGGGCGATGTCGCGGATCAGCACCGGTGTGCCGCCCTCAGCCTTCACCACCAGCTGCTCGATGTCGGCCTTGTTGCGCAGGTAACCCTTGCCGCGCACCATGAACTCCGTCTCGGCCATCTCGACGACGCGGCCGCCGACATCGCGGTTGGAGTCGCGGATCACCTGCGAGACCTTCATCAGCGGGATGCCGAAGCTGCGCAGCTTCAGCGGATCGACCGTCACCTGGTAGGTCTGCACAAAGCCGCCCAGCGACGCCACCTCGGCCACGCCCGGCGCCTTGGTGAGCTGGTAGCGCACGTACCAGTCCTGGATCGTGCGCAGCTCGGCCAGGCTCTTGTTCTTGGCCAGCAGCACGTACTGGTAAACCCAGCCGACGCCGGTGGCATCGGGCCCGAGCGAGGGCGACACGCCCTTGGGCAGGCGGCTCGACGCGAAGTTCAGGTACTCCAGCACCCGGCTGCGTGCCCAGTAGATGTCGGTGCCGTCCTCGAAGATGACGTAGACGAAGGACGCGCCGAAGAAGGAGAAGCCGCGCACCACTTTCGACTTCGGCACCGCCAGCATCGCCGTGGTCAGCGGATAGGTCACCTGGTCCTCGACGACCTGCGGCGCCTGGCCCGGGTACTCGGTGTAGACGATGACTTGCACGTCCGACAGGTCGGGCAGCGCATCGAGCGGCGTCTTCATCACGGCGACGACACCGCCGAGGATGACGAACAAGGTGGCGAGCAGGACCAAGAATGGGTTCTTGCCTGACCACTGGATGATTCTGGACAGCATGGCGTGCTCTGCTCAGTGGCCGGAATGCGAGGTGGCGGCCGGTGCAGCCGGCTTGGCCGGCGGCGCGGCGCCGGGGGCTACCGAGATGGCCGTCACGACGTATTCGCCAGGCTTGCGTTCGACAAACTCGAAGCGCACCGCCTGACCTGGCCTCAGGCCGTACAACAGCGATGCATTCGCCGCCTTGAACTCCATCGTCATCGCCGGCCACTTCAGGGTCAGGACAGGGCCGTGGTTGAGGCTGAGCGTGCCAGCCTTGAGGTCGATGCCTTCGACGCTGCCTTCGGCCTTGTGGCCGATCGTGGCAGGCGTCGGGGCAAGCGCAGCAGCAGGAGCCATGGCCGCGCCACCCGAGGCCGCTGCGTCAGCGCCCTTGACCGGGCTGCCATGGCTGGCGTGGCTGCCAAAGCCCCCCAAGACCGCCTTCAGGTTGCTCTCCGCGTCGATCAGGAAGTTCGCCGCGACGACGACCTGCTCGCCATTTTTCACACCCTTGAGTATCTCGACGTGATGCTCGCCTCGGCCACCGATGTCGACCTCTCGCGGCTCGAAGCGACCCTCCTTGACCTGCACGAACACGATGCGCCGTGTGCCGGTGTCGATCACGGCCGAGTCCGGCACGGTCAGCACCGGCGACTTGCCACCCACCGACAGCTCCACCTGCGCGAACATCGCAGGCTTGAGCTTGCCGCCCGGGTTGGCCATCTCGACCCGCACAGGAATGCTGCGCGTTTCCGGCTTCAACGTCGGGTAGATGTAGGTGATGCGGCCCTCGAAGGCCTCGTTGGGGTAGGCCGTCGTCGTGACGCGCGCCTTCGCGCCGCTCTTGACCAGGCCGATATCTTGTTCCGACAGGTCAGCGATGACCCAGACCGACGAGAGGTCGGTCACCTGGTAGAGCATCTCGCCTGGCATGAAGCGCATACCCTGCAGCGCCTTCTTCTCCGACACGATGCCCGATACCGGAGAGGGGAACGAGATCGTGCGTTGCGGCTGGCCAGACTTCATCAATGCCGTCACCTGCGACGGCGACAAATCCCAGTTGCGCAGGCGCGCCAAGCTGGAGTCGGCCAGTTGCCGCATGCTGGCCTGCGCGTCTGCGCCCGCTTCCTTCATCGCTTCGATCCCTTGCACCGCGATGGCGTACTCGCGCTGGGCCGACACGAGCTCGGGACTGTAGGCCTCGAACAGCGGTTGACCCTTGGCCACCGGTTGCCCGGTCGCGTTGACGTGCAAGCGCTCGACGTAGCCTTCGAACTTCGCGTTAACCGCAAACACCCGGCGTTCGTCAGGCTCGATGCGGCCGGCGGCGCGCACGGTCTTGCCGAGCAATCGCATCGCGGCGGGCTCGGTGCGCACACCTAGCTTCTGGATCTTCTCCGTGCTGATGCGAACCTGGTTGGGTGACGTGGCATCGGCGCCCGGGGTCGATTCGTCCTCGCCTTCGTAGACCGCGATGTAGTCCATCCCCATCGGGTCCTTCTTCGGTGTCAGCGACGTGTCGGCCAACCCCATGGGGTTGCGGTAGTAGAGCAGCTTGCGCGGCTTCGGTGCCGCGATCGGTCCGGATGCCGCTCTGCCCGCCGAGGTCTCGGAAGACTGCGGCCGCGAGTGGGCGCCCAGCCAGTAACTGCCGGCACCGACCGTCCCGAGCAGGACTGTTGCAAGCACGGTCGCAAGGACGGTGGTGGTCTTCACAGGTCTTCTCCCAGGATGCGTTCGATGTCGGCCAGGCGCATCTGCGCTTCGACCTGCGACTTGAGAATCTCCTGCCGTGCCTTGCGGATGCCTCGCTGGCCTTCAAGCAGCATCGAGAACTCGCCCTTGCCGTTCTCGTAGGCGGCGAGCCCCGAATTCAGGGCAAGCTCAGACTGCGGCAGCAACTGCGTTTTAAACAGTGTCTCGGTGCGCCGGGCCGCGTCCAGGCCGGCCAGGTTGAAGCCGAGTTCACCCATCAACTGATGCGACAGGCTCTCGGCGCGGAACCGCGCTGCGGACACCATGGCCTCGGATTCACGCTCCTGGCTGCGGCGAGACTCCTGCTGCAGCGGGATGTTCATCTCGACCATCACGCCCCAGGTCGTGATGCGCGAGCCCATCTGTGACGGGGACACGCCCACGGTGAGGTCCGGGTAGCGGTTGCGCTGAGTGAGGTCGCGGTTCTTCTGGGCCACCGCCATGCGGGCCAGTTCGGCCTGGATCAGCGGGTTGCGGGCACGGGCACGCTCGGCCAGCGCGGCGGCATCGGCTGTCGCCACGGGCGGGATCGGACGCAAGACGAGGGGATCGGCCAGCGGTGCAGCGCTGTCGCGTGCGAGCAGCGCGTTCAGCTTGGCCCGGATCTGCCGTTTTTCACCGTCAAGCGCGATCAGCTCGGAGCGCACCGCGGTCTGCTCCAACTGAGCACGGATCGCATCCGACTGGCCGGCGAGTCCAGCGGCGTAGCGGGCTTGTGAGACCTGCTCCAGGCGCGCCATCAGGCCCAGAACTTCATTGGAGAGCCGCTCGTTGCCGGCGGCACGGTAGAGCTCGGCGTAGGTCGCCTTGATGCGCGCCGACAGTTCGGTCCAGGCCGCATCGCTGCGTGCATCGGCCTGGCGCGCATCGGCAGAGGCGGCATCACGCTTGAGCTCGCGCTTGCCCCACAGGGGTAGCGACTGCATCAGCGTGTACTTGGTCTCGCCGACCTTCCAAGGCAGCAGACTGGGTGACGCGTCCGTGCCGAAATTGTTGATGTTCATGAGTTCGACGCGCAGCACCGGGTCGGGCAGCGCGCCAGCGGGGCCAACGCGCTGAGCAGCAGCATCGGCCTCCGCCTGCATGGCCCGGAATTCGGGGCTCTGAGCGCGGGCGTGGGCCAGCAGGCCTAGGAGGTCTGCCCCCAAGGGCGCTTCCTGTGCCATCACCAGGCCTGACAAGCCCGTGGTGGTCAGGAGGACGAACAACAGGTCGCGCAACCTTCGTCCGAGCACATGCTTAGTCGCCGTCGCCGTCGCCGTTGCCTCGACCGCAGACCCGAAGTTCAGCGGCCTCGTGGCCGAGTGTTGAAGTTTGATCATCAAGGGGTTCCTGGCGATGTCGACGAAGGGCGCATACACATCAGTTGTTCTTCTCAGCGCCGTGCTTGTGCTTCGGCAGCTTCTGGGTCTGCGCCGTCGACGCAGCAGCTTGGGTCTGAGCCGAAGCAGCCAGTGCTGCAGAGGCGAAGAGGGCGCAGACGAAGAGCGTGCGGATCGCGGTCATGACAATGAACTCCAGAGGGAGGGATGCAATGGGTTCGATGGACCGTCTCGCCATGAGCGAGGCAGGGCCGAACGAGAGGAGGAGCCCCTCGCTCGCGATCACCACCAGACGGTGGCCGTCAGCTGGAGGCGGGTGTGCACTGGTCAGCGCAGCCGTGGCGGCTGTCTGCCAGTGTCAGGCGCTATAACGCCAGACGCAGGAACGCGATGAGGATCGGCGGGGCTCGGACGCCATCCCGGCGGGGCACCCGCAACTGCTCCGGCGCAAAGGCTGGCATCGGCAACACGGTTACGGCCGTCATTGCGATCACTGCATGAGACTGATCGTCGTCCAGCGCCGACTTCAGCGGCGGAATGGACACCTTGGCCTTGTCGCAGAAGTCCTGGCAGTTCGCCTTGGACAGGTTGCCGAGATGCTTTGGCCCATCGTCAATTTGCGACGACAGGCCGGCGCCATCGGCCTGTACATGGTCGAGGCTCACAACGTTGTGGTGGGCGTCCGCCACGGCCACAAGATGGCTGGCCACTGCAACAACGGGCGCTACATGCCCCGTGGTGATGCATGCATTCGTAACGCCCGCCCCGACGCCGAACAGCCACATGAGCAGCACGCGGGCTGCCCATCGGCGTAGTTGTTGGCGGTGGCGGAACATGGATATTGGTGGCTTCAACTTTGCCGTCTCAGTATGTGAGCCAGTCCCTCGCGGGCACTTGAGCAGCATCAAGGTGGCGGGAATTTGCCCGTGGATGGCACTCTGAGCACGTCATAGCGCATCGAGCGGTCCGCCGACCGTGGTGCGCTCGATCGCCGGCCTAACCAGGTCCCAACACCGATCACCAATCCGATCGCGCAGCCTTTCAAACTTCGCGGGCGCACTGATCAGGCGTTTTGATGGCGCCTGACGCATTCACCATTGAGGCCAAAACGCTGCGCGGCCGGCTTCAGTTGAGCGTGCCTGCTTCTTTGACCATGGTGGTCCAGCGGGCGCGTTCCTTGTTCAGGAATTCGGTGAACTGCTGCGGTGAACCCGGGTTCATGCGCGCGCCGGAATCCTTGATCCGCTTCTGCACTTCCGGATCGGCTAGCGCCGCGTTCAGGGCCTTGTTCAACTGCGCCACGATGGGAGCGGGCGCATTGACTCAGAATAGTTGTCGCTCGCTCGGAGCAACTCGCCTGCCTGGATCGGGTCCAACAGGGCGGCCATGTGTTTGACTGTGACTGGACGCAATGCGCCGTGAAGGTCGAGCGCCGGGTTGCGTTCACAGCGACCGGTCTGGATACCGTAACGGAATACTTGGCCAGCGGTCTGGCGCAGGGTGTGCGCCGTCTCTACCGTTCCGCGCTTCTCAACACGTCGAAGTGAATCCAGCAACATCGGCGCGGAAATGTCCATCAAGGGCAGCGAGCCCAGCGATGGAAATAGGTTCTTCTCCATGCCCGCGATCCAGTGCGCGGAGTAGGTCGAACTCCAGGTTGCGGCTTGTGACCCGGAATCCCTTGCGCTGTCTAGCGCCGTTGTGCGTCAACGAGGCATGAAAAAGGCCTCTAAGTGATTGATTCACGTAGAGGCCTGATCAAACCTGGTGCAAGCTGAAAGGCTCGCGTGGTCTGCCCGGAGGGGATCGAACCCCCAACCCCCAGCTTAGAAGGCTGGTGCTCTATCCGGTTGAGCTACGGGCAGATTTGCAAGCCTGGATTCTAGGAGCCGGCACGGTTTGGTCTGCTCCGGTCAGAATGCTGCCCAGCTCAGGCTCTCGACCGGCCTGTTGATCCGCCTGCCCATCCCCCGAGCGAGGACCCGCGATGCATGGCCTGAACCCACGCCCCGGTCGATTTGATCGCCTCGACGCCTTGCGTGGGGCGGCGATCGTCTGGATGGTGCTGTTCCATTTCTGCTTCGACCTCAACCACCTGGGCTGGTTGCAGCCACCGCAAGACTTTTACCGCGGCGCTTTTTGGACCACCCAGCGCAGCCTGATCGTGAGCCTGTTCCTGCTCTGTGCCGGAGCGGGTCAGGCGCTGGCGATGCAGGCCGGCCTGGGTTGGCGGCGCTTCTGGCGGCGCTGGGCCCAGGTGGCGGGCTGCGCGGTGCTGGTCTCAGCCGGGTCGGCACTGATGTTCCCGAACAGCTGGATCAGCTTTGGTGTGCTGCATGGCATGGCGTTGATGCTGATTGCAGCCAGGCTGCTGACGCCGCTGCGCGCTTGGCTGTGGCCGCTGGGTGCCGCGCTGCTGCTGCTGCCGCGCTGGCTGCAGCACGGGTTTTTCGACAGCCGCTGGACCAACTGGGTCGGCCTTGTCACGCACAAGCCGATCACCGAAGACTATGTGCCGGTGCTGCCCTGGCTAGGCCTGATGCTCTGGGGATTGGCCGCTGGCCAGTGGCTGCTGGCGCGCCGGCCTGCGCTGTTGTCAGGTGGCGTGCCCGTGGTCCTGTCGCCTCTGGCCACGCTGGGGCGCTGGCCGTTGACGGTCTACATGCTGCACCAACCGCTGCTGATCGGCGCGCTGATGGCGCTTGCCGCGTTGCGCCGGGTCGCCTGAGGCCGCAGCGGGTCGATTCAGCGCCCAGGCTTGGCCGGCCGAAGCGCGGCGCCGCGTGCGGCAATCGACTCCTGGCTCGCAGCGGCCAGCACGATCTGGTCGTGCCCCATGTACGAGCTGGCGTGGTTCAGCGCGGTGGCGATGGCGTTGACCGATTCCTTGCTCATGCGAACCACCGCCGACGGCATCGCCAGGGTCTGGTTGGCCAGCGCCTGGGCCCGCGCCAAGGCCTGACCGGGCTCCGACACATAGTCGATCAGCCCGATCTCGAGCGCCTGCGCTGCGCCGAAGCGCTCGCACAACACGGTCAGACGCTTGGCCCTGGCCGGCCCGACCAGGTTGACCAAGCGCGGGATGGCGCCCCAGGTCAGCGGGATCCCGAGCGCGATCTCGGGCAGCGAGACAAAGGCGTCGGATGCGACCACGCGCCAGTCGCAGGCCAGCGACAGCGCCAGGCCGCCGCCGACGGCGTAGCCTTCGATCGATGCGATCGTCATCTGCGGCATCGCTTCCCAGGCCGCGCACAGCTTGTAGCCTATGGCCGCCATCTCGCGCCGCTCGACCAGCGTCTTTGAGACCTCGGCCCAGGGCTGGGTGTCTCGCAGATCGGCGCCGGCCGAAAAGCAGGTGTTGCCACCGGTCAGGATCACGACGTCGATGTCGCTGCGCTCGCTGATCGACCTTGCCTGGTCCAGCAGTTCGCTCATCAGCGCGCGTGACATCGCGTTGCGCGCCGCAGGCCGGTCCAGCGTGATGGTGGCAAGCCGGCCGTCGATGGCCAGGCGCAGGTGTTGAGGTTTCATGGCTGTGTTCGTCGCGGGGTGCGGCGGGATGTCGCCCGCGCACCCGGCGGGCCGGCACCGTCCCGGGATGGTGCGGTCAGCGTTGAGGCTACCATGGCCGCATGAGCACCAAGATCCTTTTCGGCTTTCATGCCGTTGCCGTACGCCTGAAGACGGCGCCCGAATCCATCGTCGAAATCCATGTCGACGCATCCCGGCGCGATGCCCGGATGCGCCAGTTCGTCGAGCGCGCGCAGGCCGCCGGCGCCAAGCTGGTCGACAGCGACGACGACCGGTTGATCCGCCTGGCCGGCAGCCCGCGCCACCAAGGCGTGGTCGCGCGTGTGACGGCGCTGGTCCAACTGCACTCGATCGACGACGTGCTCGACCAAGTCAGTGGCCCGCCACTGGTGCTCGTTCTCGACGGCGTGACCGATCCGCACAATCTCGGCGCCTGCCTGCGGGTGGCCGATGGCGCTGGCGCCCATGCGGTGCTTGCTCCCAAGGACCATGCGGTGGGCCTGAACGCCACCGTGGCCAAGGTCGCCAGCGGTGCTGCAGAGACCGTGCCCTATCTGATGGTGACCAACCTGGCGCGAAGCCTCAACGAACTGAAAGACCGCGACATCCAGGTCATCGGCACCGCCGAGGATGCCGAATTGACGATTTACGACATCGACTTGACCGGCCCGGTCGCGCTGGTGCTGGGCGCCGAGGGCGCAGGCTTGCGCGCGCTGACGCGCAAGACCTGCGACCTGCTGGTACGCATCCCGATGGCCGGTGCGGTGGAAAGTCTCAACGTCTCGGTGGCCTCGGGCGTGTGCTTGTACGAGGCGCTGCGCCAGCGCCGTCCGGCCCAACCAGCCTGATCGGCTGCCTACACTCGACTGCTTGCCAAGGAGCGCTGCCGTGCCCGTGATTGCTATCTCCCACCCGCTGGTGCGCCACAAGATCGGC
>JBILYN010000137.1:0-11549 GCA_044377715.1 Aquabacterium sp. | reverse complement strand
CGCATCTCCAGTGCCGAAGGCGGGTTCACCCAAGCCAGCGTGGTGGTCTCTCCGGCGTCAACCTCAGGCGTCTGGCCAACCGGCGTGCGCGCGACAAAGAACAGCGTGTCAAAGCGCTTGGGCAAGCCCACCGGCGTGACCCAGCGGCTCCAGGGCTGCAAGCCGCTGGTGATCAAGCGCGTGCCGGACGCGGCCACCAACGCTGCCAGCGATTCGCCCGCGTGCAGCCTGGCGCGCAGCGCCTCGAAGCCACCGTCGGCGGGCGCATGGTGGTCTGGCGCGCCCAGCCACAGGCCGCATTCCTCGAAACATTCGCGCAGCGCAGCGACGGCAAAGGCCAGCGCTTGGTCACCGACATCGGTCACCGCGCCCACGCGCCGTGCCAGCGCTTGCGCAGACTCGTCGCACAGCGACGGGTGGTCGTGCGATGCATCGGCAGCGTCCACCGCGCCGCCCGGAAACACATAGGCCCCAGGCATGAAGCTGGCCTGCAGCGAGCGCCGCACCATCAGCACCTCCAGGCCGGTGGCGCCGTCGCGAACGATCAAGGTGGTGGCAGCCAGCCGCGGCACCACCGGGGCAGACAGTTTCAGGCCAGCTGTCGGTGCAGCTTTCGGGGCGGGGCTGTTCATGACGATGTCTCCAGGTTTCAATACCGATAGCGTAGCGCGCTTGGGCCGATCGCGCAGAAGACGGCAGCGCCGGCGCGGGCCGCGATCGCACCCACAGGCATCGGTCGCTGGCTTGCGGCAAGATCCACCCAATGAGGCCGTCACAGGCCAAGCCCTCTTCCAACCCCCGGAGCCGCCATGAGCCTATCGAACCCCAGCACTGCCCTGCAGCATCCGCGCCGTGTCGAACGCCTAATCGCAGGCCAAGCCACCAGCGATGGCGCGGGCGTCAAGCTCACCCGTGTGTTGACCCAGGACTTGCAGCGCCGGCTCGACCCCTTCCTGATGCTCGACGCCTTCGGCTCCGACCAGCCCGGCGACTACATCGCAGGCTTCCCCGACCATCCGCACCGCGGTTTCGAGACCATCACCTACATGATTGCCGGCCGGATGCGGCACCGCGACTCGGCCGGCAACGAGGGTCTGCTCGACGATGGCGCGGTGCAGTGGATGACAGCCGGCCGCGGCGTGATCCACAGCGAGATGCCCGAGCAGGAAGACGGCGTGATGGAAGGCTTCCAACTCTGGCTCAACCTGGCCGGGGTCGACAAGATGCAGCCCCCAGGCTACCGCGACATCCCAAGCGCACAGATCCCCGAGCAGCGCGGCGACGGCGTCACGGTACGGGTGATCGCCGGCAGCAGCCAGGGTGTCGCCGGTGCGGTGCAGCGCCCACGCACCGAACCGGTCTACCTCGACCTCCACCTGGCGCCGGGCGCGCGCTTCGAGCAGCCGCTACCGGCCGGTCACAACGCCTTCGTCTATGTCTACCGCGGCGCGCTGAGCGTGGGCGCGACAGCGGTGCCGGCGCAGCGCATGGCGATCCTGGCCAACGATGCCGGCAGCGACGGCGTGTCGCTGCAAGCCGGTCCTGCGCCGACGCGCGCGCTGCTGATCGCCGGAGCGCCGCTGCGTGAGCCGATCGCGCAGCATGGGCCGTTCGTGATGAACACCCGAGAACAGCTGATCCAGGCGGTGGAAGACTTCCAGGCCGGCAGGCTGGCCTGAAACGACTCGGCCCCAGCGCTTCGCAACGCCGGGGCCGAAGGTCTAGCGCCATGAATCAGCGCTCTTGGCGCACCTGGGTCTTCTTCGTAGCGTCCGGATCGGCTAAGTCAGCGAACACGAACACGGTGTAAAGGCCCTTGGCAATGAACTTGACGCCGCTGGCGTACCAGCCAAACTTGCCCGTCGAGTCGATGTTGAGCGCCGTTGCCGCGTCAGCCACCACGCTGACATAGCTCGAGGCCTGGCCTTGCGCAACACGAGGGCCCGCCGGCGCCTGATCGACACGTCAAATCACCTGCACGCCTTTCCAGAAAGCCAGTCGGCCCTTGATGCTGGCGGCGGCCTCGGTCGGCTCTGGGTAATACCAGACCGCATCGGGATTGAGGTCGCCGTTGACCAGCAGGCTGTGGTAGCGCGCCTGGCCCTTCCAAGCGCAGCCCGTTCGGTGGTTGCTGTGGGCGAGGAATTCGCGCTTGACCGCAGCCTCGGGAAAATAGTGGTTGCCTTCGACCACCACGGTGTCATCGCTCTCGGCGATCACCGCGCCGTTCCAGATCGCTTTCATGACCATGCTCCAGTGCCCGCGCCGCGCCGGGCTGGCGCGTCCTGTCGGGACCGCCGATGGTAGGGCTTGCCGGCGTTCAAGCGCTCAACAATTCAGCCAGCGCGCGCGCGACCACCTTGGTCGCGCGCCGAAGGTCTTCAAGGTCAATGTGTTCATCGGCGCGCTTGGCGTTGCTCTCGAGCACGGTGCGCGGTCCGCAGCCGTACAGCACCGCCGGAATGCCTCGCTCGCAAAACAGTCGTGCGTCGGTGTAGAGCGGCGTGCCCGAGGGCTCGATGGGCTCGCCGAACACCTCGCTGGCGTGCCGGCAAAAAGCCTGGACCAGCGGCTGGTTGCCGGCCAGCGGTTTGAGCGCGTTCGCCAGCAGCATGCGCTTGACCTCGACCGTGATGCCCCGCGACTGCGCCGCCGCATCGGCGATCACCTGGCGCAGCGTCGCCTCGACTTCGGCCGGGTTCTCCTCGGGGATCATGCGGCGGTCGAACTTGAACACCACCTTGCCGGGCACGACGTTGGTGTTGGTGCCGCCTTCGATCAGGCCGACGTTCAGATACGGGTGGGTGATGCCTTTGACCTGGCTGCTGACCTGCTGGTAGAGCGTGTTTTGCTGGTACAGGGCTTGGAGGATCAGCGTGGCGGCATGCAGCGCGTCGACAGCGGTGTCAGGCACCGCCGCATGCCCCGTCTTGCCGTGCACCGTGACTTCCATCTGCAGGCAGCCGTTGTGGCCGGTGATCACCTGGTAGCTGAAACCTGCGGCGATCAGCAGGTCGGGCTTGACCAGGCCTTGGCGCAACAGCCAGCCCGGGCCGAGTTCGCCGCCGAACTCCTCGTCGTAAGTGAAATACAGCTCCACGCTGCCTTGACGCTCAGGCTTCATCGCTTCGATCGCCCGCGTGGCGAAGGTGAAGGTCGCGAAGTCGCATTTGCTGACGGCCGAGGCGCGGCCATAAAGCTTGCCGTCGACGACCTCACCGCCATAGGGGTCGTGGGTCCAGCCCTCACCGGGCGGCACGACGTCGCCGTGCGCGTTCAGACCGATCGTTCGGCCGGCGCCGTATCGGCGTCGCACAACGAGGTTGGTCAGGCTCTCGAGTCCTGCGGCCCGCACCTCCTGCGCCGGCACCGGGTGCTTCTCAGCGTCGAAACCAAACGCCTTGAGCAATTCGGCCGTGCGATCGGCATGGGGCGCGTTGTTGCCCGGCGGCGTGTCGGTCGGGACCTGCACCAGTTGTTGCAGGAAACGCACTTCTTCGTCGAAATGGGCGTCGACCCAGGCGTCCAAAGCTTGTTCTGAGCTCATGACATTTCCATCGAGAGTTGTTCTAGAAGTTCGCCAAAAGCGCGGACGCAGAGTTCGGTGTCGTCGTTCGTGATCGACTCGAGCGGGTTGTGGCTGATGCCCGCATTGAGCCCACGCATGAACAGCATCGCCTGCGGCATCGCCTCGTGCAGCTTCATCGCGTCGTGGCCAGCGCCGCTGGGCATGCGGTAAATCGGCAGGCCAAGCGCTTGCACCGCCCGCTCCCAGCGCTGCTGCCAGGCCGGCGCCGAGGGGGCTGCCGCGGTGCGCATCGTCTCCTCGAGGCTGTGATGCAGGCCGCGCCGCTCGCAGATTTTCTGCAGCTCGGCGCGCACCTCGGCGGCGCAAGCATCGCGCACCTCGTCGGTCGTCGCGCGGATGTCGAGGCTGAACTTGCAACGACCGGGCACGACATTGATCGACCCGTTGGGCACCTCGAGCATGCCCATCGTGGCGACCAGATGGGCTTGCGCGCTGGCGCGCTTTTCGGCGAACAGCGCCAGCTCGGCCACAGCGGTGGCGGCATCGCGGCGCCTGTCCATCGGCGTCGTCCCGGCATGGCTGGCCATGCCGACGATCTCGCCTGCGTAGCGCAGGCTGCCGTTGATCGACGTGACGATGCCCAGCGGCAGGTCGAGCTCGTTCAAGACCGGTCCCTGCTCGATATGCACTTCGACAAACCCGAGGTAATCCGATGGGTCGCGCTGCAGCTTCGGGATGTCTTCGATGCGCAGCCCGGCATGCCGCATGGCTTCGCGCATCGGGATACCGGCGGCGTCCTTCTGGTCCAGCCACGCCATGTCGAATTGACCGGTCAACGCGCCCGATCCCAGGAAAACAGCCTTGTAGCGCTGCCCCTCCTCCTCGGCAAAACCAAGGACCTCGAGGCCGAAAGGCAAGCGCCGGCGCTGGCGGTGCAGTTCGCGAACGCAGGCCATAGGCACCAGGATGCCGAGCCGCCCGTCGTACTTGCCACCGTTGCGTACCGTGTCGTAATGGCTGCCGGTCAGTAGCCGTTTGCGCTGCAGGTCGCTGCCATGGTAGAGCCCCACCACATTGCCGACCGCATCGATGCTGACCTCGTCAAAACCGCATTCGGCGCTCATCCAATGCGCCAGTTGCTGCGCGCAAGCGCGGTGAGCATCGGTCAGGTAGGTGACGGTGAGCTCGCCGCGCTCGGCATAGCCCGGATCGCTGTGGCGCGCCAGTTGTTCAGCCCAGTCCCAGACCAGGTTGCCCAGGTCCGGACTGCGGCCGAACTTGTCGTCGAGGCGGATCTCGGCGATACGGTGGACGTTGCGAAGGCATTCGGCCAGCTCAAAGTCTGGATGGTTGCCGAGTCGCCGCGCAAAGTCCGCGATGACCTCGGCCTTGCTCAGGCCCAAGCCCCTGGGTCCGCGCACCGCCAGGATGAAGGGGAAACCGAACTTGGCGTTGTAGTCGGTGTTGAGCTGCTGGATGCGGTCGAACTCCGCAGGCGTGCAGTCGGTCAGGCCGGCCTTGCCCTGCTCATCGGTCGACTCGGCCGTCAAGGTCTTGCTGACCATGGCCTTGCCGGCCAGCTCGGGGTGGGCGCGGATCAGCGCCCGCTGCGCGCCGCGGCCGGCGTCGCGCACCACCTTCGCCAGCACCAGCTTGAGCTGCGCCAGGCTGGCAAAAGGACGCTGAGACGCTGCGCGCTGGGCGATCCAGGGCGAGTGCTCATAACTGCCGTCCAGCAGCGCGACGAATTCATCGGCGGTGCTGGCGTTGATCTGCTCGAGGGTCAGCAATGGGTCACTCCCAGACAAAAGCGGTGGCGGGGTCAAACGGATGCACGGCCTTCCAATGACGAGCGATGTCGACGCGTCGCGACACCCAGACGCGGTCATGCGCCTGCACATGGTCGAGAAAGCGCTGCAACGCGCGCATCCGGCCCGGGCGACCCAGCAATCGACAGTGCATGCCGATGCTCATCATCGATGGCCGCTCGTCGCCCTCAGCGTAGTGCACGTCGAAGGCATCGCGCAGGTACTGGAAGAACTCGTCGCCATGCGAATAACCCTGAGGCAGCGCGAAACGCATGTCGTTGGCGTCCAGCGTGTACGGCACGACCAGATGTGGCGCCAGCTCACCATCGGTCTTGCGCACCTGCAGCCAAAACGGCAGGTCGTCGCCGTAGTGGTCGCTGTCGTACTCGAAGCCGCCGAAATCAGCCACCAGGCGCCGAGTGTTCGGGCTGTCGCGACCGGTGTACCAGCCCAGCGGTCGCTCACCGGTCAAAGCCTGGATGCGCGCCATTGCGATCGCCATGTGTTCGCGCTCGGTGGCCTCGTCCATGCCTTGGTAGCTGATCCAGCGCCAGCCGTGACAGGCCATCTCATGGCCCAGTTCCTTGAACGCAGCGGCGACATCGGGGCAGCGCTCCAGCGCCATGCCGACGCCGAACACGGTCAGCGGCAGCGAGCGGCTTTCGAACTCACGCAGGATTCGCCAGACGCCAACGCGCGAACCGTATTCGTAAATGCTCTCCATGCTGAGGTGCCGGGCAGGAAAAACCGGCGGGCTGAACATCTCGGACAGAAACTGCTCGCTACCGGCATCGCCGTGCAGCACCGAGTTCTCGCCGCCTTCCTCGTAGTTCAGCACGAATTGCAGCGCGACGCGTGCGTTGCCGGGCCAATTCGCCAAAGGCGGATGCCGGCCATGGCCGCGCAGGTCGCGGGGATAGTTCGCAGGTGATTCGGTGCGCTTGGTCATGGTGGTTCAGCCTTGGGGGCGGAGTGCGGCAAAGAGGTCAGCGCTGTGCGGGTCGAGCCGCAGCTTGTGCTCGACCGCGAAGATATGGTGCTCCATCAGCCTGGCGGCCGCGCGCGCGTCGCGCTTTTCCAGCGCGTCGACGATCAGCACATGCTCGTGCTGCGATTGAGCCGCCGAATGCGAGGACTGGTACATCAGCGCGATCAACGACGAACGGCTCAGCAGGTCGGACAGCAGCTGGGCCAGCACCTCGTTGCCCAGCATGCGCGCCAGCACGACGTGGAAATCGGCCAGCAGTCTGGTTCGACCGGGCACGTCGGTGCGCGACAAGGCCGCGACCTCGTCGCGCAGATGGGCGCGCAGCTCGACGATCTGGGAGTCGGTGATGCGCGTGCACAACTGCCGCGCCAGCGCGCCTTCGAGCATCACCCGTACCTGAAAGACCTGTCTGGCCTCGTCGACGCTGGGCACCGCGACGCTGGCGCCGCGCGCAGGCTCGAGCGTGACCAGGCGATCGCGGCTGAGCTGATGGAGCGCCTGGCGCACCAGCGTGCGTGAGACCTCGAAGATGTCGGCGATCTTCTGCTCGGACAGCTTGGTGCCAGGCATCAACCGGCGCTCGACAATCGCGGCGGTGATCGACCCGACGATGCGTTCGGTGGCGCCCGCGGGCACCGGCTTGACAGCGTCAGGCGCGATCCTGAGCGGCATTCGGGTTCTGACCATGTCTAGGGTTCACCGCAGATTGGACGAGAGTGTATACACTTTAAGCCATCTCTCCAGCCGAGCTGTGGTCGCGAGAATCCGCTGCAGCGCAAGCCCCGCAGCCTGGCAGCAAGACATCAAAGGACACCCATGGGACACCTGAGCACGCATGTACTCGACACGATGAACGGTTGCCCCGCAGCCGGCATGGAGGTCAGGCTGCAACGCATCGAGGGCGAACTCGCGGTGACGCTGAAAGCCTTCACGCTCAATGCCGACGGCCGAAACGATGGCGGTGCACTGCTAGACGTTAAGTCCATGGCGACTGGTTGTTATCGATTGATTTTCTCGGTCGCACCCTACTTCCGAGCGCGCGGTGTGGCATTGCCAGAACCCGCATTCCTCGACCAAGTCCAGGTCGATTTCGGCATCGCCGACGCGGCCGGTCGCTACCACGTGCCGCTGCTGGTTTCGCCCTGGGCCTATTCAACCTACCGGGGCTCGTAGCGGCTCAGCGGTGCCTCGCCTGCACAGATAATCGCTGCAACCACTTTATCCATGTCGCCGCGGAGCCCCGTGGTCAGCGCCAGCAGCCTGACTTTCGGGTTCGCGACATCTGCTTCTCACAGAGCCCGCTGTGGTGAGAGCGAGGCGCGCTGCGCCGTTCTCGACCCTTTGGAGATGCTGTCTTGGACGCTTACCTGCTCGACTGGGCAAACCTGCTGTTGCGCTGGGCCCATGTCATCGTCGCGATCGCATGGATCGGCTCGTCGTTCTATTTCGTCTTCCTCGACAACAGCCTGACACCGCCCGACGACCCGGCGCTCAAGGACAAAGGCGTTGGCGGCGAGCTCTGGGCCGTGCATGGCGGCGGTTTTTATCACCCCCAGAAGTACCTCGTAGCACCGAAAAAACTGCCCGAGCAACTGCACTGGTTCTACTGGGAGAGCTACTCGACTTGGTTGACCGGATTCGCTTTGTTCACAGTGATGTACCTGTTCAATGCCGGCACCTTCTTGATCGACAAGAGCGTGCACGACTGGTCGCCAGCAGCGGCCATCGCCACCTCACTGGGCTTTCTGGTCTTGTGCTGGTTGGCCTACGACGTGCTGTGCCGCGCCTTCGGCCAGAAGAAGAACGGCGACCTGATCGTCGGCGCCACGGTGCTGGCATTCGTCGTCTTCGCTTCCTGGTTGGCCTGCCAGCTGTTTGCCGGGCGCGCCGCGTTCTTGCTGGTGGGCGCGATGCTCGCCACGACGATGAGCGCCAACGTGTTCTTCTGGATCATCCCGGGCCAGCGCAAAGTGGTGGACCAGCTCAAAGCCGGCCAGCCGGTGGATGCGATCCACGGCTGGCGCGCCAAGCAGCGCAGCGTGCACAACACCTACTTCACGCTGCCAGTGCTGGTCGCGATGCTGTCGAACCACTATGGCTGGTTGAGCTCAGGCCCGCACAACTGGATCGTGCTGGTGCTGCTGATGCTGGCCGGCGCATTGATCCGCCACAGCTTCGTCGCGCGCCACAAGGCCCTGGTGCAGGGCCGGCGAGTGCCTTGGGAGCAAGCCGCTGCGGGCGTCGCGGTACTGCTGGGCCTGGCGATCTGGCTCGCGCCGCCGCCGCCCAAAGCCGAGTCGCGGCACGCCGCACCGGTCAGCTTTGCCGCAGTCCAGGCAGTGATCGACCAACGCTGCGTGCCTTGCCACAACGCACAGTTGCAGAACAAGGGCGTCGCGTTGCACAGTCCGGACCTGATCAAGCAAAACGCGCAGGCGCTCTACCAACAGACCTCGGTGCTCAAGCTGATGCCCATGAACAACGCGACCCAGATCACCGAGGACGAGCGAAACCTGCTCAAACGCTGGTTCGAAGCCGGCGCGCCGCTGAACTGAGGGCGATGCGGCGCGTTGGCGCAGGCGCTCGGGCGGCGAACCCGTTCGGCGGCGCTATGCTGCCGCTCTGAACTGGAATCCAACCAATGACCGCCGAGACCCTTTTCGTGCTAGACCTGCAAGCCCTGCGCTACCGCTGGCCGGGCGCGAGCGCCGACACGCTGGTGCTGGACTCGCTGCGGCTGGCGCCCGGCGACAAGGTCTTTCTGCGCGGGCCCAGCGGCTGCGGCAAGAGCACGCTGTTGTCGCTGGCCGCAGGCGTGCTGCTGCCACAGGCCGGCCAGGTTCGGCTGCTCGGCCAGGACTGGGCTGGGCTGCGCAGCGGCGCGCGCGACCGCTGGCGCGCCGACCACCTGGGCTATATCTTCCAGCAGTTCAACCTGCTGCCTTATCTGTCGGTGCTCGACAACGTGCGGCTGCCGCTGCGCTTCTCGCGCCGGCGCGCGACGCGCTCGGCAGCCAGCGGGGCTGACAGTGCCGAAATGCTGCTCGAGCGCAGCGGGCTCCCACCGGGTCTGTGGCGGCAGCCCGCCGGCGCGCTGTCGGTGGGCCAACAGCAGCGGGTAGCCGCCGCCAGGGCCTTGATCGGCGCGCCCGAACTAGTGGTTGCCGACGAGCCGACCTCGGCGCTGGACGAAGACCTGCGCGAGTCCTTCATGGCGCTGCTGCTCGAACGCTGTGCCGCCGCGCGCAGCGCGCTGTTGTTCGTCAGCCACGACCTGCGACTGGCTGCGCGCTTCGACCGCATCATCGACCTGCCGAGCCTGAACCGCGCGGCGACCGACCTCAACAACGCCGAGGTGTCGCGATGACTGCGCTGCTGGGGCTGGCCGCGCGCAGCGCCTGGAACCGCCGCTTCGTGCTCGGGCTGGTGCTGCTGTCGATCGCGCTGTCCACGCTGCTGCTGCTGGGCATCGAGCGGCTGCGCCAGGATGTGCGGCAGAACTTCTCGCAAGCAGTCTCGGGCACCGACTTGATCGTCGGCGCGCGTGCCGGGCAAGTCGAGCTGCTGCTGAACTCGGTGTTCAGGATCGGCAGCGCGACCCGCAACATTCGCTACACCAGCCTGGAAGCACTGGCCAAGCACCGTTCAGTGGCCTGGGTGCTGCCGCTGTCGCTGGGCGACAGCCACCGCGACATGGCCGTGCTGGGAACCAGCGTGGACTATTTCGAGCGCTTCCGCCACGGCGAGCGCCAGCCGCTGGTGCTGGCCCAGGGCCGGCGCTTCGAGGCGCTGTTCGAGACCGTGATCGGTGCCGAAGTGGCGCGCGCGATGGGCTACCGGGTCGGCCAACAAGTCGTGCTGTCCCACGGCGACGGCGCGATGGAGACCAACGACCACGCCGACAAACCCTTCACCGTGGTCGGCGTCCTCGCGCCCACCGGCACGCCGGTGGACCGGACGCTGCATATCAGCCTGCAGGCGGTGGAGGCGATCCATCTCGACTGGGCCGCCGGCGCGCCCTTGCCAGGCCAAGCCGTCAGCGCCACCGCCGCGGCCGAGGCCGACCTCAGGCCACGCAGCGTCACGGCAGCGCTGATCGGCTTGAAAAGCCGCGCGGCAGTGTTCGCGGTACAGCGCGACATCGCCGCCTTCCAGGACGAGCCGCTGATGGCGATCCTGCCCGGCGTCACGCTCGACGCGCTGTGGGAGCTGGTCGGGGTCGGCGAGCGCGGGCTGCAAGCGATGAGCGCGCTGGTCGCCGTTGTCAGCCTGGTCGCGCTGGTCGCGGTGATCGCCGCCGGACTGAACGAGCGCCGTCGCGAGCTGGCCATCCTGCGCGCGCTGGGCGCCGGGCCGCGTCAGCTGCTGCTGCTGCTCGCGCTCGAAGGTGGCCTGGTCACCGCTCTGGGCGTGCTGCTGGGCGTGCTGGGCTGCGCGGGTGCGGTGGCCGCGCTGACGCCCTGGGTGCAATCGCAGTTCGGCATCGGTCTGCGGCTGCAAGCCCCTGGCAGCGCAGAATGGCTGTGGATGGCCGCATTGCTGGTCGGCGGCTTTGGCGCCAGCCTGGTGCCCGGCTGGCGCGCTTACCAACTCTCGCTGGCCGACGGCCTGTCACCCCGGATCTGAACCATGCCAAGCATCAAGCTCTACGCACCCAAGGCCATCGAAGCCGCTGCCGATGGACCGACGCGCCGGCGCTGGCTGCAACAGGTCGGCGCAGCGCTGCTGACCGGCGCTGCCGCCGCGAGCACGGCCCAGCCTCTGCCCAAGCCCGGACCGGGCGGCTTCACCGAGCTGCGCTGGGACGACCTGGTGCCCAAGGGCTGGGACCCGATGAAGGGCTTGCGCGACAAAGGGATCACCAACCCCGGCAGCCTGATGGACGGCGACCCCAAGACCCAGGCGCTGATGAACCAGATGCGCGAACTCTGGGACAACGCGCCGACCGAGCCCTCGCTGGACGGCACCCTCGTCAAGCTGCCGGGCTACCTAGTGCCGCTGGAAGAAAGCGCTGCCGGCCACACCGAGTTCCTGCTGGTGCCTTACTTCGGCGCCTGCATCCACACCCCGCCACCGCCGGCCAACCAGATCGTGCTGGTGGTCCCGGCAAAACCGGTGGCAGGGCTGCGCAGCATGGACACGGTCTGGGTCAGCGGCACGATCAAGACGGTTCGCGGCAACTCGGCGATGGGCAGCACAGGCTACCGGCTCGAGGCCAGCCTGG
>JBILYN010000136.1:0-11573 GCA_044377715.1 Aquabacterium sp. | reverse complement strand
CGGCACCGCGCCGGTCATGATGATGGCGTGCAGGATGGACTTATGGCAGTTGCGGTCCACCACCACCACATCGCCCGGCGCCACCGTGTGGTGCCAGACCATCTTGTTGCTGGTCGACGTGCCGTTGGTGACGAAAAAGCAGTGGTCTGCATTGAAGATGCGCGCGGCGTTCTTCTCGCTAGCTGCCACCGGGCCAGTGTGGTCGAGCAGTTGCCCGAGCTCATCGACCGCGTTGCACACATCGGCGCGCAACATGTTCTCGCCGAAAAACTGGTGGAACATCTGGCCCACCGGGCTCTTCAGGAAAGCCACGCCACCCGAATGGCCCGGGCAATGCCAGCTGTAAGAGCCGTCCTGGGCGTAGTCGACCAGCGCCTTGAAGAATGGCGGCGCGACGCCGTCGAGGTAGCTCTTGGCCTCGCGGATGATGTGCCGGGCCACGAATTCGGGCGTGTCCTCGAACATGTGGATGAAGCCGTGCAGCTCGCGCAAGATGTCGTTGGGCAGGTGCTGAGAGGTGCGGGTCTCGCCGTACAAGTAAATCGGGATGTCGCTGTTCTTGAAGCGGATCTCCTCGATGAACTTGCGCAGGTTCAGCACCGCCGGGTCGAGTTCAGGGCCGGGCGTGAACTCCTCGTCATCGATCGACAAGATGAAAGCACTGGCCCGGCTCTGCTGCTGGGCGAACTGACTGAGGTCACCGTAGCTGGTGACACCCAGCACCTCGAAGCCCTCTTTCTCGATCGCCTGGGCCAATGCACGGATGCCCAGGCCCGAGGTGTTCTCGGAGCGGTAGTCCTCGTCGATGATGACGATCGGAAATCTGAAATGCTGCATCGATTGGCTCCTTGGGAGCGGGCGGAAACTGAACCTCGGATCGCGGACAGGCCGCGCGGAAGGGGCGAAGTGTAGGGGCGAACAATGGCGGGCCGATGTCCGGTGCTGCCGGTTGGCTACACTGAACCTCGGCTTGCGCGATGCGGACCCAAGGAGTCAACGATGGACTGGAGCGCTTCGACGTTGTGGTGGGCAGGTGCTGCCTGCCTGGTGGCAGCAGAACTGGCCACCGGCACGTTCTACTTGCTGATGCTGGCAGCGGGCGCTGCGGCTGCGGCGCTGGCCGCGCATGCGGGATTGGCGCTGAGCGGTCAGTTGCTCGTGGGCGCGGCTTTGGGCGGCGGCGCGGTGGTGGCCTGGTATCTGCACCGCAGTCGATTGCCGCCTGCGCCAGGCGCATCGTCCAACCAGGATGTCAACCTCGACATCGGCAGCAAGGTGCGCGTCACGCATTGGCGTCCCGATGGGTCGGCCCGCGTGACCCATCGCGGCGCGGGCTGGGACGCACGCTTTGTCGGCAGCGCGACACCCAGCGCCGGTGACTTCGTGATCCGCGCGGTCGAAGGCAGTTGCCTGATGCTGGACCAAGCCTGAAGCCGGCCCGCGCCGCCTGAACCACCCTCACACCTGTCAAAACCCAAGGATTGCGCCATGGAAATCATCGCCCTGTTGTTGCTCGTCATCGCTGGCGTCTTCGTCGTGCGCTCCATCAAGGTGGTACCGCAGCAAAACGCCTGGGTGGTCGAGCGATTGGGCAAGTACCACGCCACGCTCACGCCCGGGCTCAACTTGCTGATACCGTTTGTCGACCGACTGGCTTACAAACACTCTCTGAAGGAGATACCGCTCGACGTGCCGAGCCAAATCTGCATCACCAAGGACAACACCCAACTCACCGTCGACGGTATCCTGTATTTTCAAGTCACGGACGCGATGCGAGCGAGCTACGGTTCGTCGAACTACATCATCGCGATCACACAGCTCGCCCAGACCACGCTGCGCAGCGTGATCGGCCGCATGGAGTTGGACAAGACGTTTGAAGAGAGGGCTCACATCAACACCTCAGTGGTCTTGTCGCTCGACGAAGCCGCGCTGAACTGGGGCGTCAAAGTGCTGCGCTACGAGATCAAGGACTTGACGCCGCCGGACGCGATCCTGCACGCGATGCAAGCCCAGATCACCGCCGAGCGCGAGAAGCGCGCGCTGATCGCCGCAAGCGAGGGCCGACGCCAGGAACAGATCAACATCGCCACCGGCGCGCGCGAAGCCTCGATTGCGCGCAGCGAGGGCGACAAACAGGCCGAGATCAACAAAGCCCAGGGCGAGGCAGCAGCGATCACCGCTGTGGCCACCGCCACTGCGGACGCGATCCGCCAGATCGCTGCGGCGATCGGCCAACCAGGCGGCACCGAAGCGGTGCAGCTCAAGGTCGCCGAGCGCGCGATCGACGCCTACCATGCGCTGGCCAAGACCAACAACACCATGATCGTTCCGGGCAACATGGCTGAAGTCTCTGGCCTGATCGCCAGCGCGATGGCCGTGATGAAAACCGGCGGCGCAGCCCTCGAGGTCCCTCGCGCGTGAGTCCTTCGCACAGCCCAGTCGACCAGCGACGTTCAGACAGCGCCGCTGAGCGAATGCTGACATCCCCATGAGCCAAGCGCTTGCCCTGAACTTGCTAGGCACCGAGTTGCTGCCCTGCTCGTACGATCCCTTGACCGGTTGGTACCGCGACGGTTGCTGCCACACCGATGACCAGGACGGCGGCAGCCATCTGGTCTGCGCGCGCATGACGATGGCCTTTCTGAACTTCCAGTTCGAACGCGGCAACGACTTGATCACACCCAGACCCGAGATGCGATTTCGCGGGCTCAAGCCTGGCGACCGCTGGTGCGTGTGCGCACTGCGCTGGCGCGAGGCCTACCTGGAAGGTTGTGCACCGCCCGCAGTGCTGGCCTGCACCCACGCTCGCGCCGCCGACTTGGTGCCACTGGACTGGCTGCGAGAGAGTGCGCTCGACCCAGTCGGCTAGAATCCTCGGTTTCGCGGAGAGATGGATGAGCGGTTTAAGTCGCACGCCTGGAAAGCGTGTGGGGGTTAACAGCCCCCCGAGGGTTCGAATCCCTCTCTCTCCGCCAGATTTTATCCAATAAAATCAACGACTTACGGTTTCAGCCGGATCGCCACTCCCGCAATCGCTCCCGCATCAGGGAAACCACTCCCGCAAACCGCCCCGCCCAGCCGCTCTAGCGCGGCCTGCGCGAGGGTCCGGGCATCCGGTCTTGGTAGATTAGCGAGTTGACCGGCACGTCGTAGGAGTCGAGCGGGAACAGGTCGCGTCTCTGCTGGGCGTTCAGCCCCATACGCGCTTGGCGCGCCTCACTTTGGATTGAAAGTAACCGGATCGTTCAACCCCACATCCAAGCCCGCAAAGATTTCGCGCTTGGGCGAGACGGAGTGCGCCCAAGTAGTTCTCGTGCCAAGTGTCTGCACCCAGTTCCAGACATTGCCGTGCATCGGCATGTCCGCTTACGAATGGCCGCGTATGGTCATCATGCTATAGTTCATTTTTATCAAATTATTTGAGGAGCAAGGTTGATGTCAATGACCCGCGGAAAATTCGTTGGAAGCTTGCTTGGGTGTCTTGTTGGCTCGCTGACGCTTCAAAGTGTTGCCTACGCGAGCGGGATGCAGATCTTTGTCAAGACCTTGACGGGCAAAACCCTAACACTCGACGTTGACTCATCGGACACCATCGAGGCGGTTAAGCAAAAGATTCAAGACAAGGAAGGAATCCCTCCAGATCAGCAGCGTCTCATTTTCGCCGGTAAGCAACTTGAAGACGGGCGGACCCTTGCCGACTACAACATTCAAAAGGAATCAAGATTGCATCTTGTGCTTCGCCTTCGCGGGGGATAACTGCACGGCTAACATTTGAGCCTTTTTGCGCTTTTTTTCTGATACCAAACGCGATCTGGTTTCGCCGCTATCGCCTGCACATTGCGGATGAAATTTCGACACGACGCACTGATAAAAGACTGAAAAGCGCAAATCAAGAAAATTGTTGATCGAGGTTGCGCTGACCCAGTCGTAATTCATTTTAAATGCGACTTCCAGCGCCCACCCGCCCCTTGTTGCAATCCGTTGCAGCAGCTCATAGCCTGTTCGCAATAAGCTCGTTGAAGTGGGAATTCTGAACACGAGCTGCGTGCGGCAAAAAATAATCTACTGGGCAGATCGAGCCTTCGCCTTTGACGGCTGCTCATGACGGAAAAATCGCAGCCTGTTGACGTGTTGACGAAGCGAGACTCGACACTCTCGCGACGCTTGGACGGACTCGACGCGCTTCGCGGCATCGCGATCCTTGCGGTACTTGTATACCACTGCATCCTCGAATTTAATATCGGCGGTGATGGCTGGCTCGGGACGGTGTCGAGCAATCCTTACAATTTCTTTTTTCCGCACCATCTAGGAAATTTCGGAGTCAGCCTTTTTTTTGTAATCTCTGGCTTTTGCATTCACCGCTCGAACCAACTCTGGGTGAGTCGAAACCCGCAGGCGTCAATTTCTGCCCAATGGAAAGAGTATGCTCGACGCAGGTTCTTTCGCATCGCGCCTCTCTACTTCCTCGTCTTGATAGCGTTCTACATCGCATTCAGCCCGGCGCCGTTTTCGTCAGCTGAACTCATAGACCTTGCGGTTCACGCGGCATTCATTCAAACGCTTCTCGAAGGTCACCTCACCCACATCAATCCGTCGTTTTGGACTTTGGCTGTCGAAGTTCAACTCTATTGCCTGTACCCGCTCTTGTGGCTGTCCATCCGACGCTGGGGTGCGATACGCGTCTTGAGCGCCACACTGTTGCTGTCTCTGGCTTGGCGCCTTGGCTTACCACTGTTGGTTCGAACCAATTGGGTCATATACCTCCCCTGGCGCTGGGCTTTCGAGTGGCTCCTGGGTGTGGGCGTCGCTCAGGCCATTGAATCCAGGCGCTGGCCCCATGCCAGGCATATCGCGGGCGCACTGGTCATAGCACTGATGCTGCTAGTGCCATCAAGGTCGCCACTTCTTTACGCCGTAGTGCCCGGAATTGTCTTTTCGATGTTGGTTGGCCGAATGGCCCGTTTGTCGAAAATTCCCGCCGTTCTGAGCCCTCTGGTTTCGCTCGGCGTTTCGAGCTACGCCCTGTACCTGATTCACCAACCCATCATGGCGATGGTCGCCAGATATCTTCAAAGCGTGGGCATCAGCACGGTTGATCCACTGCCCTTTGCGGCCGCGAGCCTTGCCTGCTGTGCGGCTTGCATGGCTGTGTCCCCAGGTCTTGAACGGCTCGGGCGTGTCCTCGGACAATGCCGTTCACGCAAGGTGGGTTGATCCGTCTGGACGTGAACAAGCACTCAGTTCGATGCCCGACTGCGCGCTGACTCTGCGCTACCCCGCCATCATCCTGCCAACACCGTCACTCGCCTTTGGATGGCTTCGGATGAAAAAACGGCGCCATGAAAGCCGCTAGCATTTCGCGATAGGTCACGATTCGCTGTCAGTTCGGGCGCCAGGATGGCAAACCGAGTTCAGCTTGCGGCATCATCCAGGCATCGCCCAACTGCGCCGACAAAGCGCCATCGGCCGCTGACCGACGGGCCCCGCCAGCGCCCGACAGTTCAGGGCTTGGCCAAGCCGGCCTTGACCAACAGCGGCTTGACGCTGACAAAGTACTGCTCGGCAAACTGGCGGTACTCGGCCGGATTGCGCCGCCAGGGCACTTGAACAAAGCGATCGAGCAGCGCTTGCACGCCGGGGTCCTTGCCGGCCTCCTCGAAGGCGTCATAAAGGCTCTGCACGATGGCTGGCGGCAGGTCTTTCGGGCCCACCAGTCCATAGGGACTCATGCCGACCGCGTTGATGCCTTTCTCCTTGAGTGTTGTGATGTTGGCGTAGCGCGGCAGGCGCTGCTCGGTCACCATGGCCAGAATGCGGCAGCGGCCATCATCGACAAACGGGCCCCACTGCGATGCATCGGCCAGAAAGTTGATGTGACCGGCTATCAGCGCTTGCATCCATTCGGCGCCACCTTTGTAAGGCACATGGGTGAAGCGTGAACCCACGGCCTGCTCGATCTCCAGCATCATCAAGTGGCCTGAACCGCCGATGCCGCTGGTGCCGTAGGTGTACTTCTCAGGCTCGGCCTTGCCGGCAGCAAACAAGTCTTCTACCGACTTCCAAGGTGAATCGGCGCGTACCACCAGGGCAAAGGTGTAGGACGACAAGCCGGTGATGAAACTGAAATCACGGGTGGGGTGCCAGTTCACCGACTGGTAGTGCGGGTAACGCAGACTGTTGATGGTGTAGCAGGCCAGCGTGTGGCCATCAGACTTGGCCGACATCAGCGCAGCCGGCGCCAAGGTGCCCGCGGCACCCGCACGCGCTTCCACCAGCACCGGTTGGCCCAGGATGCGCCCTACCCGCTCGCCCAGGAAGCGCAGGTGCATGTCGGTGATGCCGCCCACCGCAAACGGGTTGTAGATGGTGATCGGGCGTTCAGGCTTCCAGCGCGGGGCGGCGGTTTGGGCACCGACCAGGCCGGGTGCGGCCAGCAAGGCACCCAGGCCAGCACTCAGGGTGCGGCGGCGGGGATCAATAGGCGAATGGGACATGACGATTTTTCCTTGAGGAGAGCAGACAAAAAACTGCCCGACATCATGCCAGCCCTCCTCGCCCCGGCTGGGGTGAAATCCCTGACTTGACTTCATGCTGACGCGCCACAAGCAACACCAAGGCGAGCCAGGAGTCCCAGACTCAGGTGCGCCAAGGCGCGAACCACTCGCACAGCGCGAAGATCGCATAAACCTTGCGCCAAGTCAGTCTAAAATCCAACTCGGTAAAACTTTGAAATCGCATTCCAAAGTGCGAGCTTGGTCATGGAAAATTGCGAATTTTGTGAGCTGGCCAAACGGGAAGACCCGCGGCCGTATGCTGAAAACGACTACGCCTATGCGATTCCGGACTCCACACCGCTGAGCGTGGGCCATACGCTGATCATCTCGCGTCGCCACGCGACGAACGTCTTCTTGCTGCCTCACGAAGACTACATGGGCGTTTGGGATCTGGTGCGAACGGTCAAGATGAAACTTGACGAAGTCGAGCGGCCCGATGGCTACACCGTCGGCGTCAATGTAGAAGCCGTTGCCGGGCAGGTCGTGATGCATGCGCATGTGCACATCATGCCGCGCACACTGGGCGATGTGCAGCACGCCAGAGGCGGTATTAGACGGCTGCTGATGAAGATCCCGCAGGCTGCAACTACCGCAGGAACAGCGTCGCAAAAGCCCTGGTACAAGGTCTGGTGAAGCTGTCCGCTCAAGTCGCGATGGCCGTCACGGCGACGGGCGACAAAGCTCAGGCAGCCACAGTGCCTGCACTGCGCCAGGCTTCATACTCGCACCAAGCGCGGTGAGGCAATTCGCGCAGCACGAGCCTCGTCGTACAAAGCCAGATAGTCGCGCGCCGGTCCGGTCCAGGACAAGTCTTGGGCCATGCCTCGCAGCATCACGGCTTGCCAGGCAGCGAGGTCTTGCCTGAGGGCAAGCGCACGCATCACGCATGCTTCCAACGCAGCAGGTGTGGCGGCATCGAACACAAACCCGGTTTGGTACCGCGCATCACCGTCTGACACGGTGTCGGCAAGTCCACCCACACGCCGCACCAACGGCAATGTGCCGTAGCGCAAGCCGTAGAGCTGGGTCAGTCCACAAGGCTCAAAGCGCGAGGGCACGGCAATCAGGTCGGCGCCAGCGATCATCTGGTGGGCGCGGGCCTCGTCATAGCCAATGTGCAAGGACACCCGCCCCGGATGAGCCCGCTCGGCGATCCGAAAAGCAGCTTCGAGCGCCGTGTCGCCAGTGCCCTGGACAGCGAATTGCACACCGGCGCGAACCAGCGCAGGCAGCGCGCCCAACACCAGGTCCAGTCCTTTTTGCGAGCTCAGGCGACTGACCACGGTCAAGATCAAGGCCTGGTCGTCCGCAGCCAGACCCATCGCTTGCTGCAGCGCGAGGCGACAGACACGTTTGCCGGCCAAGCGGCCCATGTCGTATGGTGCCGCGATTGCCGTGTCTGCCCCAGGATTCCACACCGCTGTGTCTATGCCGTTGAGGATGCCGCTGACATCGGCCGCCCGCCCGCGGATCACCCCGTCGAGGCCAAAGCCATCGGCGCTGGCGGCGATCTCCGTTGCGTAGTTGGGACTCACGGTCGTGATCTTGTCGGCGAACTTCAACCCCGCCTTCATGAACGACAACTGGCCGTGGAATTCGATGCCCGACGGCGACATGAACCGCGAACTCAAGCCCAGCAGCGCCCAATCGTGGTGCGGAAAAAGTCCTTGGAATGCCAGGTTGTGCACCGTAAAAACCGACGCGGCGGCAGTGGGCAAGTGATCGACCATGTAAGCACAAGCCATCGCGGCATGCCAGTCGTGGGCATGGACGACCTCAGGCACCCAGGCCGGGTCAGCGTCGCCTGCGGCCAGGTGCGCGGCGACCCATCCCAGCAGCGCAAAACGCTGCAGGTTATCAGGCCATTCATCACCGCCTGGCGATTGGTAAGGACCACCCTGGCGTCGGTAGAGGTAAGGCGCGTCGATCACATAGACCGGTAGTTGGCTGCCAGGCATTCGCCCCAGCAACAAGCGCGCTCGCATCGCACCAAAGCAGGGTCCGATGTCGATCAAGGTGCGCGCCGATTGCACGGCATCCAGGATGGCGGGCAAACCAGGCAACAGCAGACGCACATCGGCGCCGGCATCGGCCAGCGCGGGTGGCAACGCGGCGACGACATCGGCCAGCCCGCCGGTCTTGACCAGCGGAAAGACCTCGGCAGCCACATGCAGGACCTTCAGGCTCGGTGACCCAGGCAGCGCAGCAGCTCGGACACGGTCCATCAAGCGACCAGCGCCAGCAACATGTTGCGGGTGACCAGGGTCACGCCCTGCTCGCTGCGGTGGAAGCGAAGCGCATCGGCGGCTGCGTCCTCGCCAATCACCATGCCGTCGGGAATGCTGCAACCGCGATCGACCACCACCTTGGTCAACCTGGCACCGCGACCGACCTGTACATCGGGCAGCAGCACGCTCCAGTTCACCTGGCTGTACGAATGGACCCGAACGCCGGAGAACAACACCGAGCGAAACACGCTGCCCGAGACGATGCAGCCGCCCGAGACCATCGACTCGACCGCCATCCCGCGCCGGTCGGGCTGGTTGTGGACAAACTTGGCTGGGGGCAGCTGCGCCTGGTAGGTCCAGATCGGCCAACGGGTGTCGTAGAGGTTGAGTTCGGGGTCGGTGGCGGTCAAGTCGATGTTGGCATCCCAGTAGGCGTCGATCGTGCCGACATCGCGCCAGTAGGGCTGCATGCCGACCTTGTTGCCGACACAGCTCAACCCATACGGGTGCGCCACCGCCTCGCCGTTGCGCACCGCAGCAGGGATGATGTCCTTGCCGAAATCGTGGCTGGAGCCAGGATCTGCCATGTCGCGCTCCAGCTCCTTGTACAAGTAGCGCGCATTGAAGATGTAGATCCCCATGCTGGCCAGGCTGCGGTCGGGTTTGCCGGGCACAGCCGGCGGATCCGCGGGTTTTTCGACAAAGTCGATGATGCGCCGCTGCTCGTCGATCGCCATCACGCCAAAGGCACTGGCTTCGGCGCGTGACACCTCAATGCAGCCCACGGTGCATTCGCGGCCATGCCGCACATGGTCGGCCAGCATCAGCGCGTAGTTCATCTTGTAGACATGGTCGCCGGCCAGCACGACGATGTAATCGGCCCCATAAGCGGCCAGAATGTCCTGGTTCTGGTAGACCGCGTCTGCGGTGCCGCGATACCAACTTTCCTCGTCGACCCGCTGCTGTGCGGGCAGCAGGTCGACGAACTCGTTCATCTCGGTCTTGAGAAAAGCCCAGCCTCGCTGCAGGTGACGCAGCAGACTGTGGCTCTTGTACTGCGTGATCACCCCGATGCGGCGTATGCCCGAATTCAGACAGTTCGACAGCGCGAAGTCGATGATGCGGAACTTGCCGCCAAAGTACACCGCAGGCTTGGCCCGGCGGTCGGTCAAATCCCTGAGTCGGCTGCCGCGCCCACCCGCCAGGACCAAGGCCACGCTGCGCTTGGGCAAATCGAAACTGGACGCAAGTTCGTTGTTGGCGATGCTGTGTCTCCCACCACCACGGCCTCGTTGCCAGCACCCCTGCCAGCAACAACGTGGTTTGAAGGTGAATGGTGCCATGGCTTTTGGCGGTTTTACTGCCACCAAGGCATGAATAATGCTGACAGACTGCAGCGCAGCCATCTGCTTCACGGGCCCAGCCCCAGCCCCCTGCAAACCGGAGCCCCACCATGAGCGATACCCTGAACCAAGCCCCAGACTCCCTGGCCACCAGAGTCGAGCAGCATCTGCTTGACACCGTGGGCGTTGCGCCAACCGAGGCCACGCCGACTGACCTGATGAGCGCTGTGGCCCAGGTCGCGCGCGTCGACTTGTCTCGGCGCTGGGTCGCAGGTGACGCGGCCGACCGCGCCGCCCGCGCGCGCCGGGTCTACTACCTGTCGATGGAATTCCTGATCGGTCGCAGCCTGGGCAATGCGCTGGCCGCGCTCGGGCTGGATGCGGCTGCGGCAGGCAGCGTGGGTCATCACGCCCGCACGCTAGAAGACATCGAGTCTTTCGAGCCAGACGCCGCGCTGGGCAACGGCGGCCTGGGCCGCCTGGCAGCCTGTTTTCTCGACGCGATGGCAAGCGTCGGGCTGCCGTCCTTTGGCTACGGCATACGCTACGAATTCGGCATGTTCGCGCAGAGCATCCAGAGCGGTCGCCAGATCGAGCACCCCGACCCCTGGCTGGAGGATGGCACGCCCTGGGAATTTCCGCGCCAGGGTGTGCACTACACCGTGCGCTTTGGCGGTTGGGTCGAGCGCTCGGAATCACCCGACTCGCCGCCTGTCTGGCGCCATGCCGGTGCGGTCAACGCTAAAGCCTACGACCATGTGATCCCCGGCCACGGCACCGAGCGGGTCAGCACGCTGCGGTTGTGGAAAGCCGCCGCGCCGGCGCACATCGACCTGCATGCGTTCAACTCGGGCGACTACGCCCGAGCGGCCGAGTACAAGAACGAGTTCGAGAACATCTCCTGGGTGCTCTACCCCAACGACAGCACGCCTGCCGGGCGCGAGTTGCGGCTGCGGCAAGAGTATTTTTTCACCTCGGCATCGATCCAGGACATCCTGGCGCGCCACCTGGCCGAGCACGGCACGCTGGCCAACTTGGCGGACAAGGTGGCGATCCACCTCAACGACACCCACCCGGCGATCGGCGTGGCCGAGTTGATGCGCCTGCTGGTCGACGAGAACGGCTTTGTCTGGGCCGCGGCCTGGCGCCTGACGAACAAGGTGTTCAGCTACACCAACCACACGCTGATGCCAGAAGCATTGGAGACCTGGCCAGTGGCGCTGATGCAACAGGTGCTGCCGCGCCATCTGGAGATCATCTTCCGGGTCAACCACGACTTCTTACTGCAGGCACAACGGCTGCGCCCGGGCGACATGGACTTTCAGCGCCGGCTCTCGCTGGTCGATGAAAGCGGCGAGCGCCGGGTCCGCATGGCCCATCTGGCGATCGTCGGCAGCCACCAGGTCAACGGTGTGTCCAAGCTGCACAGCGACCTGCTGGTCGAGACC
>JBILYN010000423.1:0-3921 GCA_044377715.1 Aquabacterium sp. | reverse complement strand
TTCGGTCATGCCGTCGAGCCGCGCGGCGTCAATGATCTCGTCGGGAAAACTCTTGAAGACCTGGCGCAGCAGGAAGATCGCGAACATCGACAGGAAGAAGGGCAGCATCTGCGCGGTGTAGGTGTCGAGCGCGCCGACCGTCGCCAGCCCGATGTAGACCGGCAGCGCGATCACCTGGATCGGGATCGCCAGCGCACCCAGGATGCCCATGAACAGCCATTGGCGGCCCTTGAACCGCAGCTTGGCCAGCGCATAAGCGGCGGGCACGGCCACCAGCAGCTGCACCGCCAGGATGCCGCTGCACACCAGCAGGCCGTTGAACATGAAGCGCCCCATCGGCGCCGAACGCAGCACCTCCTGGAAATGCGTGAAGCCGAACCAGCTGCGCGGCAAAGGCCAGAGCGAGACCTCGAAGATCTCCGCCGGCGGCTTGAAAGCCGTGCCAAGCATCCACAGAAATGGCATCACCACCAGCAGCGCAGCGGGCAGCAGCAGCGCGTGCGGCCAAGCGCGGGACAGCCAGGCTCTGCGGGTCGCGCTCATGTGTAGTGCACCTTGCGGTCGAGCAGCGTGACCTGCGCGGCCGACAGGACCAGGATGAAGACCAGAAACACCAGGGTCAACGCGGCGGCGTAGCCCATCTTGAAATACTGGAAGCCTTCTAAGTAGAGCGCGTACAGCAACACCTCCGAGCCGTTCTTGCCCTGCGTCAGCGTGGCCACGGTGTCAAAGACCTTGAAGGCGGTGATGCAACTGGTGACCACGACGAACAGCGTCGTCGGCCCCAGCAAGGGCCAGGTGATGCGGGCGAAGCGATCCAGCGGCGCGGCTATGCCGTCCACCGCCGCGGCGTCATACAGCTCGGCGGGGATGTTGGACAGGCCAGCCAGGAAGAGGATCATGTTGAAGCCGACCAGCTGCCAGATGCCGATCAACGCCAATGTCGGAATCGTCCAGAAGGGCTCGGACAGAAAGGCGATCTCGTGGCCGCCCAGCAGGCGGATGAGCTGGTTGACCGGGCCGAGCTTGGGATGCAGCACGAACTGCCACACCGTGGCCATCGCGATCAGCGTGGCAGTAACCGGCAGAAAAAAGATCAGCTCGTAGAACGACCTCGTGCGGCGCCGCGCATGCACCAGCAAGGCCAGGCCCAGGCCCAGCAGCACGCTGGCAGGCAGCACGAGCGCGACATAGAGCAAGGTGTTGCCTATGGAACGGCGGAACACCGCGTCAGCCCAGGCGCGCTCGTAGTTGCCCAGGCCCAGCCAGCGCAGCGTCACAGCGCCCAGCTCGTAGTCGGTCAGGCTGAGCCCGATCAAGCAGGCAATCGGCACCGCATAAAGCAGCACGAGCAGCAGCGCGGCCGGGCCTGCCAGCCAGGCGCCGCCGTGGCTGACGCGTTCGTTGCGGCGTTGCCCCCCTTTGGCGCTGGCGTGCGCGGTGGGGGTCGCCGCGGCGGGCAGCACGGCGCTCATGCTGCCGCGCGGGTGATGACTGACGATGCGGCGGGCGATGCGGCGGACATCGTCGAATCCGGCAGGCTGATGGCCTGGGCTTCGCAGCGGCTGCCGCTGGCGTCGAACAGCAGCCAATCGGACCAGCGCCAGCCTAGCCGAACGGCATCGCCTGCTTTGAGGGGCTGGGCCCATTGCCGCAGCGGCACGCGCACCGACACCGGCTCAGGCCAATGCGCCACCTCAACCTGCAGGATCCAGTCGGCGCCATGGTGCTCGGCCTGGCGCAAGGTGGCCGGCACCTGCGCATCGGCCGGTCCGGCAAATGCCTCACGGCCTGGCGCGAGCAGCAAATGCTCAGGTCGGATGGCCGCAGCGCCGCCTTGCGTCATCAGGGCCTGCGCGCCGTGCCCGGCCAGCGCGATCGCCTCGGTCCCGGCCAGTTGGCGCAGGCCGCCCTCAGCGCGCAGGGGCACGACGTTGATCGACGGGCTGCCGACGAAGCGCGCCACATCCAGGCAGTCGGGTTGTTCGTAAAGCGTCTGCGGCGTGGCGAACTGCAGGATCCGGCCGTGCTGCATCACGGCCACCCGGTTCGACAAGCTCATCGCCTCGGTCTGGTCATGGGTGACGAAGACAAAGGTCGCGCCCAGCCGCCGGTGCAGATCGGCCAGCTCGTCGCGCACCTGGATGCGCAGTTTCGCATCCAGGTTGGACAGCGGCTCGTCCATCAGAAAGGCGGCCGGCTGGCGCACCATCGCACGCGCCAACGCGGCACGCTGGCGCTGCCCACCCGACAGCTGGCCCGGCTTGCGCTGCAGCAGATCGCCCAGGCCGAGCGTTCGGGCCAGCTCGACCACTTCCAAGTCGATACGCGCCAGGCGGCTGCGCCGGCCGGGAACCAGATGGCCGACCAGCGGCTGACGCTCGAGGAATGACAAGCGCGACATCAGCAGCGGCATGGCGATGTTGTCGCGCACGCTGAGGTGCGGGTAGAGCGCATAGTTCTGGAACACCATCGCGACCTTGCGCTCACTCGGACGCAGGGTGTCGACAGCGAGGCCGCCAATGCTGACCGTGCCGGCGTCCTGGGTCTCGAGACCGGCCACGATGCGCAACAGCGTCGACTTGCCGCAGCCCGACGGGCCCAGCAGCGACACGAACTCCCCAGGCTCCACATGCAGGTCTATGCCGTCGAGCACGCGGTGGGTGCCGAAGTCCTTGCGCAAACCTGAGATGCCGATGGCATGGGGCATGGAAGCTAGCAGCCGTCGGCCGTGGGTGAACTTCCCTGGATGCTAGGCAGCCTACGTGTCAGCTTGGCGGCAAACTGATGACGCGCAAATGTCACACCGAGTTGCCGCCTGATAACCCGAAGCTTGCACGCGGGCTGGACAAGGTCGACCGTACTCGTGCGTCGGCGTCTTGGATGCCCAACTCGGCAAAGGCTGTCGAATGCGTGTTGATGCCCAAGCCCTGCAGCCAGTCCTGTGACTGCAAGCAACCCGCATCGGCAGGCATGCCTAAGACTTCGGCCAGATCACAAAGCCATGAACGGCGCTGACCATTTCGAGCGCTCATAACAGCGATGTGGCATGTCCATGGCAGATCCCCAGGCAGCTGGCCGGCGGTCACCATGTGTGTGTCGACATGCGAACCGCTCAACAAAATAAAGCGCCTAAAGCGCCTAAAGCGCCTATTTTGTCTAATATTTGACTAAGACAATTGATTAGATTACACTTTTGTTACCAATCAAGATACGCGGTCAAAAAATTTTACTGAGGATCATCTGATGCACACCAAGCTACCCAACAGTACCGAGGTGATGGGCGTTGTGAGAGAGGTGTTACCGAAATTCGGGCTGGCCTACCTGGAGGATCAACAGGGCCGGGTGTGGGTGGTGACGGCAAGCTGCGCGGGTCCAGGGCTGTCGTCGATGCAGACCGGCGATGCTTTCCAACTCAAGCTGGCACAGTTCGACCACAAGCTGTTTGTTAGCAGCTACCAGCGCGCGCCCTGAAGCCGCGCCACACCGCCAGCCATCGACGCGACTGAGCGCTGTGGCTGTCGCAAGCAGGCCGATCGATGCCCAGGCAGTCAGAACACAATCGGCAGCATGGAAAAACCAAAGCTCGCTGCGGCCTATGGCTCGGATCCAAACGGTCTGATCTGCGGCTACCTTTTCTCGGCCGACGCCCCTGGCCTCCCGGTCTCGCTGGACGATGCCTTGAGATGGCTGGCGGTCGCACCGGCTGCCGGCAAGCGCGATTTTGTCTGGCTGCACTTCAACCTGGCCGACGCTTCGGCCGAGCAATGGATGCGGACCCGGCTGCAACTGGTGCCCGAATTCTTCGAGGCCTTGAAAGACGGCTCGCGGTCGACCCGCATCGAGGACGCCGCCGACCAGTTGATCGCGGTGGTCAACGACGTGGCCTACGAGTTCTCGTTCGACCCGTCAGAGATCGCA
>JBILYN010000135.1:0-11610 GCA_044377715.1 Aquabacterium sp. | reverse complement strand
TGCATCTCTTGGTTGATTTTTGGCATGATATTTCAAATTTCATCAATGAAACAGCATGATATTGCGTCGTCACGCGCTTGTCTGGCTCAAGACGCGAACACATTGCGCGCCCAGTTGCATACACTGCCAGCTCACGCCATTGAATCGTGCCGTCATCCTATGTCCGGCACCCACAGGAGCCCTCCATGAACAAAGCTGTCGACCCCGCCCTGATGCAAGCCGCCGAAGCCACCGGCAGCCAGAAGATGGACGCCTACTGGATGCCCTTTACCGCGAACCGGCAGTTCAAGAAGAACCCGCGCCTGTTCGTCAAGGCCGCTGGCATGCATTACTGGACCGACGATGGCCGCCAGATCCTGGACGGCGTGGCAGGCCTGTGGTGCGTCAATGCGGGCCATGGCAGACCCAAGATTGTCAAGGCGATCCAGGACCAGGCGGCGGAGATGGATTTCGCACCGCCTTTCCAGATGGCGCATCCGAAGGCCTTCGAGCTCGCCGACAAAGTGGCCAAGCTCACACCAGCGGGGCTGAACAAGGTCTTCTTCACCAATTCGGGCTCCGAGTCGGTGGAGACAGCGCTGAAGATGGCCCTGGCCTACCACCGCGTGCGCGGCGAAGGCCAGCGCACCCGGCTGATTGGCCGAGAACGCGGCTACCACGGCGTGAATTTCGGCGGCATATCGGTCGGCGGCATGGTCGCGAACCGCAAGCATTTCGGCGCCATGCTGTCAGGTGTCGACCACATCCGCCACACCCATGACCCCATTCGCAACGCTTTCTCGGTCGGCCAACCCGAACATGGCGCGGAGATCGCCGAGGATCTGGAACGCTTGTGCGCATTGCACGACCCCAGCACGATCGCGGCCGTGATCGTCGAGCCGGTGGCGGGATCGACGGGCGTGCTGGTGCCGCCCAAGGGCTACCTGAACAAACTGCGCGAGATCTGCGACAAGCACGGCATCCTGTTGATCTTCGACGAGGTGATCACCGGTTTCGGCCGAACCGGCAACCCGTTCGCGGCACAGACCTTTGGCGTCACCCCCGACATGATCGTGATGGCCAAAGGCCTGACCAACGGCAGCGTGCCGATGGGTGCGGTGGCCGTCAAGCAGAGCATCCACGATGCTTTCATGAACGGCCCCGAGCATCTGATCGAGTTCTTCCACGGCTACACCTACTCCAGCCACCCGCTGGCCTGCGCGGCGGGTCTGGGCACGCTGGCCACCTACGAAGATGAAGGCTTGCTGACCCGCGCCTCGGCGATGCAAGGCTATTTCGGCGATGCCGTGCACTCGCTGCGGGGCGAGCCCAACGTGATCGACATCCGCAATATCGGCCTGGTCGGCGGCATCGAGCTGTCCTCGCTGCCGGGCGAGCCGGCCAAGCGCGCATTCAACATCTTCCTCGACTGCTACGAGCGTGGTGTGCTGCTGCGCACCACAGGGGACACCTTGGCGCTGTCGCCACCGCTGATCATTGAACGCGGCCAGATCGACCAACTGGTCGACACCGTGCGTGGGGCGATTCGGCGCAACGCCTGACCCAGCCCGGCAACTGCAGCACCCCCCGGCAAGTCGAGCCAGACCTCGGCTTGCTGGGTGGTGCGTGGATTTCATCAGCGCGGGTCAGGATCTGGTCCGCGTCTTGCGACCAGCAAAACTCCACGGTTTGCGCGGCAACCCCAGCTCATAGCGTGGCAAGGCCGATGCCGACCCGGCCTGAGTAGGGTGTCGCTCACGCTCTGCGGCGACCATCGCCGCACCCGCCGCACCGTCAAAGCGCTGACCCAGACCAGAACAGTCCGTCAAATGCCCTCAGCATGCGGTTTCCGCGCACAGCCCCTGGACAAAAGATCAGAATCAGGGCAGTGCAAAACGCGGGAGAACCCAGATGAAGGACCTTCGAGAGCAACTTGCGGCCAAAGGCGTGCACACGCTGATCGCTCAATTCACTGACATCCACGGTGTGGCGCGGGGCAAGTTTGTACCGCTGGCCCACCTGGACGACTTGCTGACCGAGGGCGCCGCCTTCTCCGGACAGTCCATCACAGGCAGCGACCTGCCGCGCAGCGGCCCACGCTCGGCCTACTGGGCGCGGGGTTCGGCCAGCACGGCCCAAGCCCTGCCTTGGATGCCAGGCTATGCACGCGTGGTGTGTGACGGCTTCGTCGCCAACGAACCCTTCGAAGCCTGTCCACGTCAGGTCTTGCGCCGCCAGATGGCCAGACTTGCGGCCAAGGGTTGGCATCTGCGCACCGCGATCGAACCCGAATTCTTTCTGCTCAAGTGCGTCGCCGGCCAATGGTTGCCAGCCGACGACGCCGACCGGCTGAGCAATCCAAGTCATGACCTGAGGAGCCTGCGTCGACAACGCGAATATCTGCAAGCACTGCAGCAAGCCCTTGAAGCTTGCGGTCTGGACGTGCTGCAGCTTGCCCATGGAGGCGCGCATGGCCAATTCGAAGTCAATTTCGGCTTCGGCGAGGTGCTGGCCAGCGCCGACCACCTGATGCTGTTCAAACAGGCGGCACAGATGCTGGCTGAGGCCCAGGACATGGTGTTCTCGATGATGCCCAAGCCCTTTGCCGACCAACCCGGCAGCGGCATGAACATCCACGTCTCCATGTGGTCCGGCAAGCCTCATGACCGACATGACAATGCACGCAACCTGTTCGTCGCGCATCGAACCGACGGCTCGGTCGACCCCACAGAGCCGCTGTCGGCCCTGGGCCGACAGTTCGCAGCGGGTGTGCTGTCGCACTCGGCCGCCCTGTGTGCGTTGGCCGCCCCCACCATCAACAGCTACAAACGCCTGACCTTGGACAAGTCAATCTCGCTCGCTCGCTGGGCACCCACCCATGTGACGCATGGGCCCGACAACCGCACAGCGCTGCTGCGCACGCTGGCCGGCCGCTTTGAATGGCGATTGCCCGACGCCAGCGCCAATCCCTACCTGGCCAGCGCTGCGCTGATCGCCGCCGGAATCGACGGCATAGAGCATTCGCTGGCGCTGCCCGATGCGACCGACGATGACTTGTCAGCGCTCAGCCCATTCGAGATCGCTGGGCGCGGCATCGCGCTGCTGCCGCAAAGCCTGGACCAAGCCCTGGACGCGCTGGCCGCCGACCCGGTGATCAACGCGGCGCTCGGCCCAATGCTCTGCAAGCAGTTCATCGATCTCAAGCGCGCTGAGTTCGCCGACCATGCCCGCCACGTCAGCGACTGGGAATTGCAACGCTATGCAACCACGCATTGATGAAATCCTGTCAGCCGCTTGCGGCGCGCTGTCCACTGAGCGCCCCAAGGCCGGCCGAAGCCGGCCGCCCCCCGTGGGGATCAAGCAAAGTGGCAAAGCCACATTTGCTTGAGAGGATCCAAGGACAGTGACACAGGCAGATGCCCGAGTCTTTGGACGACCGTGGCGCTGAAGGTGGGCTCGAACGCCAAGGTGGCGGTGCGTCGATGAGGGCCCAGCACCCGCCGTATCTTGCCTATACCTGCCTGGCCGCCAGCATGATGCTGGTGGGTTGCTATGTCGGCACCTCGCGCCTGCTGGTGGCCGCGCTGCCGGTGTTCCTGCTGGCTTGGCTGCGCTTCGGCATCGCCGCGCTGGCGATGGTGCATTGGGTGCGCCGCTCGCCAGGGGAGGCGCCGCTGACCAGACGCGACCGGCGGCTGCTGTTCTGGGAGAGTTTTCTAGGTAATTTCCTGTTTTCGATCTGCATGCTCTGGGGCGTGGCACTGACCTCAGCACTGTCTGCCGGCGTGGTGATGGCTGCGATGCCGGCGGCGGTGGCGCTGCTGTGTCGCGGCTGTTTGGGTGAGCACATCAGCCGACGCAACCTGCTGGCAATCGCCTGTGCGGCGCTGGGTATCGTGGTACTCGCGTTGACCAGGGCTGAGCAGGACGGCAGTGCGCTCGCCGCCCCGCCGACCGCCAACGGTTGGCCCGCCGCCTGGCCCCAGGCTTGGGCGCTCTGGGCCGGCCACGCGCTGCTGCTGGGTGCTGTCTTCTGCGAAGCGGCCTATGTGGTGATCGGCAAGCGCCTGACCGGCAGCGTGTCGCCGCGCCGCATCAGTGCGTTGATCAACCTGTGGGGGCTGGCGCTGGTGACACCGCTGGGGCTCTGGCAAGCAATGCGCTTTGACTTTGGCAGCGTCAAGGCCTCTATCTGGGCACTGCTGGTGGGCTACGCGTTGGCCGCCAGCGTGGCCACCGTGTGGCTTTGGATGAAAGGGCTGGCCCGGGTGCCTGCCCCACAAGCGGGGATCTTCACCGTGATGCTGCCGCTGGCCGCGGCAGCGGTCGGAGTGCTGTTCCTCGGTGAGGCTGTCGGCGTCGGTCACTTCGTCGCGCTGGCCTTGGCGCTGCTGGGCTTGCTGCTTGCGACTTGGCCATCACGGCCGGTTTGAAGACTGGGTCAGCGCCGTCCCGCTGTCCGCAGCACGGCCTCGTCGGCCGCCAACACACCGTGCTCGGTGATCAGCCCGCTGACCAACCGGGCTGGCGTCACGTCAAAAGCCGGGTTCAGCGCCGCACTGCCATCAGGCACCAGTTGCACTTCGGTGACCTCGCCCAGCGCGTCGCGGCCGCTGACATGGGTCAGCTCGCGCGGCGATCGCTGCTCGATCGCGATCTCGGTCAAGCCATCCTGGATCGACATGTCCAGCGTCGAAAAAGGCATCGCAACATAGAAGGGCACGCCGTTATCTAGCGCTGCCAGCGCCTTGAGGTAGGTGCCGATCTTGTTGCAAACATCGCCCCGCGCGGTGACCCGGTCGGCGCCGACGATCACCAGATCGACTAGACCACGTTGCATCAGATGCCCGCCAGTGTTGTCGGCGATCACCGTGTGAGCCACCCCTTGCTGGCCCAGTTCCCAAGCGGTCAGGCTGGCGCCCTGGTTTCGAGGTCGTGTCTCGTCGACCCAGACATGCACCGCCAGACCTGCAGCCTGCGCCTGGTAGACCGGCGCCAGAGCCGTACCCCAGTCCACCGTGGCCAACCAACCGGCATTGCAGTGTGTCAGCACGTTCAGCGAGCGCCCCGCCATCGGTGCGACGCCGGGCCGGGTGGGCGCGGCCGCGAGCGCCAGCATCAAGGCCAGTCCGTGACGGCCGATCGCGGCGTTCACCGCAACGTCCTCCTCGGCGATCGCGTCGGCCAGTGACCAGGCGGCCGTAGCACGCTGGTCCGGCGCCAAGGGCAGCAGCGCAGCGAGCATGCGGCGCGTGGCCCAGACCAGGTTCACGGCGGTGGGCCTCGCACCGTCAAGCAAGACCTGGGCTAGCCGCAAGCCTGCGTCGTCCGGTTCTGCGTTGCACTGCAGCGCGATACCGTAAGCCGCAGTCGCGCCGATCAGCGGCGCACCGCGCACCCACATCTCGGCGATCGCGTCACGCACCTGGCCCACACTGTCCAAGCGCTTGATTGCCAGCGCATGCGGCAGCGCCCTTTGGTCAATGACCCACAGCGCGTCGCGCTCGGGCGAAGGCCATAGGCTGCGCCTGTGCTGGCCGTCAACCTTCACAGCACCCGCCCAGCCACTGCGCGCAAGCGCTGCACCATGTCCGGATCACGCGCAGTCGGCGCTGTGATCAGGGCATGGTCGAGCGAACGCCGACAAGCGCAGGCCGGACCGTGCGGATCGTGTGCAATCGCAGCCGCACCACGGGCCACCAGCGCGCGCGCAGCGTCAGCGTTGCTGCTGAGCACCGCGACGATGGCCTCGACCGTGACGTCGTCGTGAGACGGATGCCAGCAATCGAAATCGGTGACCATCGCTACCGTCGCATAGCAAAGCTCAGCCTCTCGGGCGAGCTTGGCCTCTGGCATGTTCGTCATGCCGATCACATCGCAGTTCCAACTGCGGTAGAGCTGCGACTCGGCCAGCGTGCTGAACTGCGGCCCCTCCATCGCCAGGTAAGTGCCACCGCGTTGATGCGGCACGCCCAGGCCAGCCAACGCAGCCTGCACATGGTCACCCAGCCGGGCGCATACCGGCCGCGCCATCGACACATGGGCAACCAGGCCGGTGCCGAAGAATGAGCTCTCACGCCCGACCGTGCGGTCGATGAACTGGTCCACCACGACAAAGCTGCCCGGCGGCAGATCGGCTCGTAACCCACCTACCGCGCTGAGTGACAACACGTCGGTCGCGCCCAAGGCCTTGAGTGCGGCGATGTTGGCGCGGTAGTTCAGCGCCGACGGCGGCAGTCGGTGGCCTCGACCGTGGCGTGGCAGGAAAGCCAGCCTGGCCGGGCCGACAGCAGTGGCCAGCGTCCCGGTGAAGATCTCGTCCGAGGGCTCGCCCCAGGGCGTGTCGACCCGCACCCAAGCGGTGTCGGACAGTCCAGGCAGGTCGTACAGGCCACTGCCGCCGATGATGGCCAGCAGGCCGTTGGGTGTGCCCAGGCGGGTCAGATCTTTCATACGTTCTCCGGGATCGGCATCATCGTTCGTTGCGAAATGGAGTCCTCGACGGTGACCGGGTCCACTGCAGCAGGGTGACCGAGCCTCGCGGCATGGGCCAGGCGCGCGACATCGCGAGCAGGCAGTGATTTGAGACGGTGATTGCTCCAGACCTGACGCCAGCGCCTAGCCCCGGGCTGGCCATTCCACAGGCCCAGCAAGTGGCGCGTGATGTGAGACCAGGGCGTGCCCTGCAGGGCCTGCATGCGCTCGATATAGGCCAGCATCCGCTGCTCCAAGTCCATGCGCCAGTCGTCATCGACCTCGGGCGCCGCGCCATCGCCCCAGAACCTGGCGTCCCAGTCGGCCATCAGGCAAGGATGGTGGTAGGCCTCGCGCCCGACCATCACACCATCGACCATCGCGAGTTGCTCGGTGATCTGTGCGCCTGTGGTGATGCCGCCGTTGACCACCACCGTGAACTGCGGGAACTCCTGCTTCAGCCTGTGCACCAGTTCATGGCGCAGTGGCGGCACTTCGCGGTTTTCTTTCGGGCTCAGGCCTTGCAACCAAGCATTGCGTGCGTGGACGATGAACACATCGCAGCCGCCCTCTGACACCGTGCCGACAAAATCTCGGACAAATTCATAACTCTCGATCCGATCGATACCAATCCGGTGCTTGACCGTCACCGCCAGGTCGCTGCCCAACACATCGCGCATGGCCTTGACGCTGTCGCGAACCAAGGCCGGTTCAGCCATCAGGCAGGCCCCGAAAGCGCCGCGCTGCACCCGCTCGCTGGGGCAACCGCAGTTGAGGTTGACCTCCTGGTACCCCCATTGCCGCGCCAATCTTGCCGACCGCGCCAGATCGTCGGGTTCGCTGCCGCCAAGTTGCAGCGCCAGTGGCTGTTCGGCGGCGTCGAAATCGAGGTGGCGTGGCAGATCGCCATGCATCAGCGCACCCGTGGTCACCATCTCGGTGTAGAGCCTGGTGTGGCGGCTGATCAGGCGATGGAAGTAGCGGCAATGCCGATCGGTCCAGTCCATCATCGGCGCCACCGACAGGCGCCAGGGCTTGGATTGGGTCGACATGTCCAACTCTCTTCGCAATCACGAGGCCACAGCGGCCGCCAGATCAAACAGGCGCAAGTATTTTGCACCAGCCGGCTGGTGCCGCCGTCAACTCGGCGCCGGCGCACCGATCACGCAACGATGGCGTTCAGGCTTTGCTATCGGCCAAGCGCACCAAACCCAGCTGACGAGATTGCACGACCAACTGCCCTTGCGAGTCCCAGAGCGCGCCGTCCTCAATCATCCTGCCGTCGCTCAGGTCATGGGTGCGGAACTGCCCGAGCATCCACCCGGGAGCGGGCCGTCGGCGCACATGAGCCGTCAGCTCGACGGTAGGCACCCAGCCCACCATGCCCAACAATCCAAACACCGAGGGCGGGAACGCATCGGCGAACAGCAACGCGGCCAGCGTGTCGGGCGCTCGGCCATCCCGGAACCGGATCCATCCGCTCACCTGCGCGTGACCAGCGCTACCAGCCTTGGCCTCGTCCGGATGCAAGCGAATCTCGACACGGCTCAACAGCGGCAGGTCGACGCCTTGCGCATCGCCTGACCGCGGTATGCATTGATCGGGCGGCGGAATGACCGGCGGCGTCAGCGCCAGCGTCGGTTCGCTGCCATCACCCAGGTCGCCGAAGGCCGCCAATACTTCAAGGCGCGAAGCGCCGTCCTGCGTCAGCGTCGCACGGGCGGTGGTCAAGGTTCGCCCAGATCGCAGCGTCGATGCATCGATCCGGCAGGGCTGATTCGCGAGTCCCGGGCGCAAGTAGTGGACGGTGATGGACAGTGGATCGGGATGGTGCGGCGCCTGTTGGCGCATCGCCGTCACCGCCAAGGCCAGCAAATAGCCGCCGTTCGGGTTGTTGCCGATGTTCCAGTCCGGATGCACCAGGCCAGTGAAGCCGCCCTCGCCCGCCACCAACCGGGTCTCGTTGTCGAATTGATTCATGTCGATTGGAAATGTCACAGAGTGCAGCCCGCCTTTGCCCAAACCAAGCTTGGGCAAGCTGCCAGCTACAGGGCTCAGGCCGTCGCGTCCAGGCTCGGATTGATCAGGTATTTCGCACCGGTCGATTGCTTGCCGTACACAGCGATGGCCTCCAGTGTCAGCGCCTGGGCGAGCGACACCTCGCGGGTGTAGCTGCTGGCAAAGGTGGTCTTGAGCTCGGCGACAACCCGCTGACGCAGCGCCTGACCCGCTTCGAAGCCGATCTTCTGCAGGAACGGCGTCAGCAGCCAGCCGCCCACGCTCCAGGCCATCCCGACGTTGCGGTTGATCTCGGTCGGGCCGCGATCCAGACCGCCATATTGGTAGACCTGCTTCAAAGTGCTGGAACCGTAGCGGCTGTACTCCTTGGCGTTGAGGTTGAGTGCCGCTTCCATGCAGGTCAGGATCTGGCTGGCGAGCCGTCCGCCGCCGATCGCATCGAAGGCAATCGTGGCACCAGTGGCTGCAAGCGCCTGGGTCAGGTCGTCGACGAAGCTGTCCGCGCTCGAGTCGACGACATGCTTTGCGCCCTGTGCGCGAAGCATGTCGGCCTGCGCCTGCTTGCGAACAATGTTGACCAGACCAATGCCGTCTTTCAGGCAGATACGGTTGAGCATCTGGCCCAGGTTCGACGCTGCAGCGGTGTGCACCAAGGCCTTGTGTCCTTCGCGGCGCATGGTTTCAACCATGCACAACGCGGTCAGCGGATTGACGAAGCAACTCGCTCCTTCGGCCGCACGAGTGCCGGCAGGCAGCACCAAGCATTGCACGGCTTTGATGCTGCGGTACTGGGTGTACATCGAGCCGCCCAGCACCGCCACCGTCTTGCCCAACAAGGCTTGAGCGACCGGTGAAGCCCCCGCTCTCACCACCACGCCGGCGCCTTCATTGCCGACGGGCATCGACTGGTCCTGACGGCTGGCCATCGCCTTCATCAGCTTGTCGGGAATGGTCGCCGTGATGACGGGTCGAGCAGCGCTACCTCCAGCCCGAGCGCTAGACAGGTCGGCGAGGCCGAACAGCAGACCGAGGTCCGAGGGGTTCATCGGCGAGGCCTGGATTTGCACCAACACCTCGTCGTCACGAGGCTCAGGGGTAGGAATGCTGGCCAGCGAGAGCTCAAGCTCGCCGCTGGCTTTGACGAGTGAGCGCAGCTGCAGTGAAGTCGCGGGAACGGTTGTGGTCATCATGGGTATCCAATCGGAAAGGTAGGCGCCAGCAGGCAGTTCAGGGCGAAGACAAAATTCAATTGTCGGCGGAAGTCGGCCGACGGCAGTCGCGCCAGCAATTTCACTCGGCAAGTTGCAGGGTCTTGACCTCGCCGTCTCCCAACATAGCCCGGTCAAGCGTACGGGGCTATTTTTTTGGCCTCGTCGGTCAATAAGTTCCCCACCATACTTTTGCCACGCAAGATGCACAGACGAAAAAAAACCGCTAGGTGCTTATCACATAACGGTTTTTTGGAGGCGCGACCCGGAGTCGAACCGGGCTAGACGGATTTGCAATCCGTTGCATAACCGATTTGCTATCGCGCCAAAATACTGCGATCGGCGACATCATCAGAAATGATGAAACCTATCAGTAAATTCGTTCCCTCTGACAAAAACGGGAAGCCTAGGCTTCCCGTTTTGAAATTGGAGCGGGAGAAGAGTCTCGAACTCTCGACCTCAACCTTGGCAAGGTTGCGCTCTACCAACTGAGCTACTCCCGCAAAAATCATTCAGCTCTTATGGAGCCATCAACATCAATCTTCCAGCTACGCCGAACTGCCTTTGTTCAGCACAGCCCGCATTCTATACCGAATTTCCATCCAAACGCAAGAGGGCTGCCAACGATTTTTCAATGAGGCAAGGCATCGCCCGCAGCGGGGATCACGTCGCTCTTGGCCGTCTCGACCTTGACAGCCGAAGGTTCATCATCGGGCAGCGGCACGGGCATGGACTCCAATGCAAACTCAAGAACCTGATCGATCCAGCGAACTGGCACGATCTCGAGGTGATTCTTCACGTTCTCGGGAATGTCCTGTAGATCCTTGACGTTTTCTTCAGGGATCAGCACCGTCTTGATGCCACCGCGGTGAGCCGCGAGCAACTTCTCCTTCAGTCCTCCGATGGCGGTGACCTCGCCGCGTAAGGTGATCTCACCCGTCATGGCCACGCCGGCCTTGACCGGAATGTTGGTCAGCGCCGAGACAAACGCTGTCGCCATCGCTGCACCAGCGCTCGGTCCGTCCTTGGGCGTCGCACCGTCGGGGACATGGATGTGAACGTCGCGCTTCTCGAACATCTCGTCCTTGATGCCCAGTCGCCGGGCCCGACTGCGAACCACCGAGCGTGCTGCTTCCACCGACTCCTTCATCACGTCACCGAGCGAACCCGTGCGGATGATCACGCCCTTGCCGGGCATCATGGTCGACTCGATCGTCAGAAGATCGCCGCCGACTTCGGTCCAGGCCAGACCCACCACTTGGCCAACCTGGTTTTTCTTCTCGGCACGGCCAAAATCGAACTTGCGCACACCCAGGAAATCATTCAAGTTCTCGTCGGTGACGATCACTTTGCCGGTGACCTTCTTGAGCAGGATGCTCTTGACGGTCTTGCGGCAGATCTTGGAGATCTCGCGCTCAAGCGACCGCACCCCTGCCTCGCGGGTGTAGTACTGGATGATGCCGCGGATCGCCGACTCGGTGACTTCCATCTCCTCGTCTTTGATGCCGTTGTTCTTGGCCTGTTTCGGACACAAGTAGCGCTGCGCTATGTTGACTTTTTCGTCTTCTGTGTAGCCGGCCAGACGGATCACCTCCATCCGGTCAAGCAAGGCCGGCGGGATGTTCATCGAGTTCGAGGTCGCGATGAACATCACGTCCGACAGATCGAAATCGACCTCGACGTAATGGTCACTGAAGGTGTGGTTCTGCTCCGGATCCAGCACTTCGAGCAGCGCGGATGACGGATCACCGCGGAAGTCCATGCCCAGCTTGTCGATCTCATCGAGCAGGAACAAGGGGTTTCGCACACCCACTTTGGTCAGGCTTTGCAACACCTTGCCTGGCATCGAGCCGATGTAAGTACGCCGGTGCCCGCGGATCTCAGCCTCGTCACGCACACCGCCCAAGGCCATACGGACGAACTTGCGGCC
>JBILYN010000422.1:0-3940 GCA_044377715.1 Aquabacterium sp. | reverse complement strand
CGTCTTCACGGGATCGCCGGTCAGGCGAATGTCGCGCGTGTTCTGCAACTTCATGGCGATTTGCCGAAATGTGGTTTGCGAGACGGCCGCTTCCACCACATCGCGCACCTTCAGGAAGAAGGCCCGATCATCCGCAGCCAGGGTGTCATCCCTGAACACGGTGACCGACTCCTCCTCTGAAGAAGGCGAGCGCCCTACATGGGTCTTGCGCAGCGCATGGTCCGACGCGATCAGACCGTTCTTGCACACCAGCCGGTAGATGAGCGGCTGCACCGACAAGGTGCCGCAACCTACTTCGGAGTTGGTGATGACGATGCCGGCCTGCACGATGTCGCCAGGGGCGACTTCGAACTCAACACGGGGCGTGATCACCTTCAGGAACATTTTTGAGTCGGTCAATTCGACCGACTCGAAGCGGGCACCGTCCAGACCTTGCAGGATTGGCAGCACGTTTTCAGCGAGATCGAAGTTGTCCAACCGCCGGTAGCGGTCGGACAGCACCGCCCTTACCTGACCATCGAGCGTGCGAATCATCCGGCGGTCGCCGTCGCTCTGCAACCAGGTGTTGACGTTGCGGTCGAGCAGGTCAGGCTGGCCTGCGCGCATGCGCTCGAAGTAGGCGAACGGAATCTTCAGCTTGTCGGCGAGTTGACGCCGCGCGAGGCCGGTGACACCGTATTCACCGCTGCCCATGACGCCACCACTCGCGAGGTGGCTGCCGGCATCGACGATCAGTTTCAGGTTGCCGCCTTGATCGGTGCGGCATTGCAACAAGGACGAGGGAAGGACCAGGTCCTGCTTTGTCGCGATCTGACGATCGAGTTCTTGCGCCAGGTCGACGAGGGTACGTCCGCTTTTCATGGTGATGACTCCAATGGAATTGCGAAAGACGGCTGTCCCCAGGCCGGGGATGCACATCCCCGCTGGGGTAACGAAAACCGGACCGATAGATGTCGGCGGCGGTTTCACCAAGGTGTGCGGCCATCGCCGCTTCGCAGGCTTCGCAGGTTGCCGCAGCACTGAACTCGCCGGTATGCGGAAATTCTTCCGCGATGCGCCTGAAGACCGGCTCAAAGACCGTGGCGTACAGCACGTCTTCGGCCATCGACTGGCGCAACATGGCGTAGCGCTTGATCGCGTTGAGCCTGGGCTGCAGGGTCTTGACATCCAAACCCGCCAAGTCGGTCACCGCCTCACCAAGCGTGCGCAGTCGTTCGGTGGCGAAGAGGTACAGGCCGAGCGTGGCGGTGTTAACTGCCAGGCCGGCGCCATGCAATGCGTCCTCCAGGCCGCGCAGCGCCAGCGGCCTTCCCTGCTCTGCTTCCAGTCGTCCTTTGAGCGCGACGACGCCGCTGGCCTTGTCCCAGAAACTCATCTCGCCGCGCTGCTCGTTTTCGATCAAGTGCGCGGCGAGTACATGGTTCTCCGAGCGCCACGGCCGCAGTAGCACGCCGAGTTTGAGGAACCGAGGATCCCGCGTCTCGGCCCACAACTGCTGCAGCGCAAGCAAGCGGGTGTTGCCGCCGGCCTCGACGATGAAGTGCGATTCGTGCGGTCGCCGCGTCACCGTCAGCGGCGACCTGAGTCCGCTGGTGCGGATCGACTCCTTGATGTCGTCGAACTTGAGGTTTTTTGAACGGCGCGGGTTGTGCTCGTAGAGCCGGATCTCGTCGATCGGCAATTCGATCTGTTGCTCGGCATACGGGTCGGCTGGGCCAGGCAGGTCCCGTGCATTGTTGCCCGGGTTACCCACCTGCAGCGACTGCGCAACGAGCCGACGGCGCTCATCGATGGAATCTCTCTGGTTCATGGTGAAGGTACCTCCCCATGGAACCCATCGGCATGGACACCTTGCAGGCTGGGGATGAGTTCCCAAGCGAGTTGATGCATCACGGCGCTGGCACTGGGCATCACGCCGTCGCGACGTCGTTCATGCCGATGCACAGGGATGCGCAGTGTCGCGGCCTCCTTGTAGGCCTTGGCATGCGGCACGACGGTGTCGAGCACCGAGACCCGCCCTTTGAGCCGGATGAAGTCTTCGCGGATTCCGCTGGCGATCAAACGGGCATCGGATGTGCGGTCCTGCCGGTAAATCACCGCCTTGACCGGCCCGAGCGTCACGCCGAGCGCGGCACCCAGCGCGTTTGCGGGTTCAAGCCTATCGAGCAGTTCCATCGTGCCGTCCTTGAACTCCCGCGCCGAAAGGATCTCGGGCGTGATCGGCGAGACGAGGATGTCCGCGGCCAGTACGGCGGCGTCCTGCAATGGGCCGATCGCGCCTTGGGTGTCGATCAACACGCAGTCGTAGTTGCCCACCACCGCCGGCGATTGCAACGCTGGTTGGCGACAATTACCTGCGGCGTGTTGCCTCACGAAGGAATGTTACCCGTCGGGTTGTTGTCATTCCGTGTGCCTTTTGGAATCTTTGATCGTCGAAGGCTGTGGGCATGTGGTCGAAGGTGGCGGCGGTGGGCAACGCAGCCGCGCAGCGGCGCGTTGTCCACGGTCGCCACCGGTGCGCCGCAGGCGCATCGTCCACATGTCCATGGCCTGCCGGGCGCGAAGCGCCCGGCCCACCTCGGCGCCGAGTTTTTGGCGCTGCCGCTTCAGACTTCAACCGGCAACGCATCAGGCACGCGCAGGCGACCCAGAACCATCTCCTTCGCTCGATCAGCGCGCCACGCTTTGACCCGACGCTGCAACGTTCTCAGCTGTGCCTTGCTGGCATACGCGTCCGGAACCAGCGTTGCCAAGCGCTCCATCAACGTCTTGGCTGAGACTGCCGGCTCTGCGATCAACCATCCCTCGACCACCGGCCACGCGTCGGCGAACGGATCCACCCTAGTCTTCCACCAGTGTTTGGCCGTGGGCTGCTTGCGATGCGTTGGCCGTGCTTCCCCATCTTTCCATGCTGATGCCAGGCTGGCGACGAAGTCCGCGATTACTGGTTTGCCCGCCACCACCTCTGCACTCACGCCGTGGGCTGCCAGGTCGCTCAGCGTTTGCTGAGCAAGCCGGATCTCTTGCAACAGCCGCACCGGGTCCAGGCTCATGAACTGAGCGGTCAGCTTCTCTTTGATCGCAGGCCCCACGCTGCTGTGGGCCAGCAGCCGATCACACGGTGTGGCCGGCGTGAAGTAGACTTTGTGCACGCGCGCGCCGTCGCGCGTCTTGGACTTCAGCTTGAACGAGGGCTGGAAGAAGTTGATGTACAGGCGTGATGACGCGTACAACCGCGCGAGGGCCTTCGTGGCCGCGTCTCCGCTCAAACGGCCATAGCCAACCAGTCGCCGCACGATGGCACCGTTCTTCTGCTCAACCCACGCCTGGTCATTTTTCTTGTAAGCACGGGAGCGTGTCTGCACCAGGCTGTGCCCTTTGCAATAGTCGAAGACGCTCTGGCTCATGAAGGCGCTGTCGTTGTCCGAATCTACGCCGAGCATTGCGAATGGCAGCTCGGCGGCCACCTTGTCGAACGCTTCGATCACCAGCATCTGCTCGCGAACCCGCATGGCCACGCACTCGGTCCAGCCGCTGGCGATGTCGGTCAGCGTGAGGGTGTGGACAAAGTCACCGTCCGACTTGAGGCCGCCGCAGTGCTCGACCATGTCGATCTCGAAGAACCCGGGTGGCGGATCGAGCCAGTCGGCGAAGGTGCGCACCGGGATGCTGCGACGGATCGCCGAGCCAACGCCCTTACGCCGCTTGCGTTGTCCGTCGATGTGCGCCCGCGTGGACGCCAGCACGCGATCGATGGTCGCCGCGCTGATCTGCAAGATCTTTGTCTTGATGGCAGGGTCCAGGTCGAGATGGCCATGACGCTCCATGGCATCGACCAGCATCGGGATCAACGGCTTCAGGCGCTTGCCGCACACCCGATCGCCGGCTTCCCACAACACCGTCAGCGCCTGGGCTATCGCCTCGTCGTACACGCGGTTGC
>JBILYN010000441.1:0-3633 GCA_044377715.1 Aquabacterium sp. | reverse complement strand
TGCCCGAGGCATAGACGAAGCTCTGCAGTCGCTGCTCGTAGGCCTCGTAGTCGGTCACCGGCCGCGCTGCGACGCCGGACTCGAACGCCGCACGCGCCACCGCCGGCGCGATTTTCATCATCAGCCGCGGGTCGAATGGCTTTGGAATCAGGTACTCGGGGCCGAAGGCCAGCGTGGCGCCGGCGTAGGCTGCGGCCACGACGTCATTCTGCTCGGCCTGGGCCAGGTCGGCGATGGCGTGTACCGCAGCGATCTCCATTTGAGCGGTGATCGTGGTCGCCCCTGAATCCAGTGCGCCACGGAAGATGTACGGGAAGCACAAGACGTTGTTGACTTGGTTCGGGTAGTCGGTACGGCCGGTGGCCATGATGGCGTCGTCACGCACCGCCTTGACCTGCTCGGGCATGATCTCAGGCGTCGGGTTGGCCAGCGCGAAGATCAGCGGCTTGGCGGCCATCGTCGCCACTGCCGGGGCCTTGAGCACGCCACCTGCCGACAGGCCGAGGAACACGTCGGCGCCGACCATCGCCTCGCCCAGCGTGCGCAACGGCGTGTCCTGGGCGAACTCCGACTTGTCCGGATCCATCAACTCGACCCGGCCCTGGTAGACCAAACCCGCCAGGTCGGTGACAAAGATGTTTTTCTTCGGCAGACCGAGCTTGACCAGCAGGTTCAGGCAGGCCAGTGCGGCGGCGCCGGCGCCCGACGTGACGAGCTTGATCTCGGTTATCTTCTTGCCGACCACCTTCAGGCCGTTGAGCAGCGCCGCGCCGACGACGATCGCGGTGCCATGTTGGTCGTCGTGGAAGACCGGTATCTTCATGCGCTCGCGCAGCTTGCGCTCGACGTAAAAGCAGTCGGGCGCCTTGATGTCCTCGAGGTTGATGCCACCGAAAGTGGGTTCGAGCGCCGCGATGATGTCGACCAGCTTGTCGACATTGAGTTCGTTGATCTCGAGGTCGAAGACATCGATGCCCGCAAACTTCTTGAACAACACCGCCTTGCCTTCCATCACCGGCTTGGAGGCCAGCGGGCCGATGTTGCCCAGGCCCAGCACTGCGGTGCCGTTCGTGACCACCGCCACCAGGTTGCCACGCGCGGTGTAGCGCCAGGCATTGGCCGGGTCGGCGACGATTTCCTCGCAGGCCGCAGCCACACCAGGCGAGTAGGCTAGCGCCAAGTCATGCTGGTTGACCATCTGTTTGGTCGCGGCGATCGCCACCTTGCCCGGCGTGGGGAACTCGTGGTATTCGAGTGCAGCGCGACGCAGTTCAGCGTTTTTTTCTTCTTGTGTCGGCATGAGGCGGTCCTGATCGAGGGGGGTGGGGATTCTAGTCAGCGTGGCTTGCATCTGAGTCTGCGCAATACTGCACTTCAAATGAGCCGATCGCCAGCCCCTTCGTCATCGACCTTGCCGCAGCCCTTGGGCGAGAGGTCACTGGCTTCGTTGCTGGGCCGGGTCCGGTCGGGTTGGCGCAGGCCGCGCGCGTTGCTGTGGGGGGCATTGGTGGTGTTGCTGCTGGTGGCGCAGACCTTGTTGGTGGCGCTGACGCTGCGCTACGAAGAGGCCCGAGCCCAGGAGCGCAGCGACGAGGTCGCCGCTGCCGCCTTGGGCGAGATCCGGCGCCGCAGCCAGATGGTGTTGCAGGGTTTGCAGGGTTTGCAGCAGCGCCCTGGCGAGCCTTATGCTTGGCTGCGCAATGCCGAAACCCTGCTGGCCAAGCTGCGCGAGATCGGCCGGATCGAGCGCCGCGATGCCAGCCTGAAGATCCTCGAGGCCGCCGAGTCGCCTTTTCGCGAGCCCTTGTTCCTGCGCTGGCCACGCGCCGAGATGGACCCCGAAATCGCGCTGACTTGCGGCGTAGCTCGGCGTGCGATGTCGCCGATGTTTTCGCACAGCCAATTCGTGCCCTTGTCGGACGGTATGGGCGTCGAAGTGCTGGACCTGTGCGTGCCGGTGCAAGAGATCGGGCAGCTGATGGGCTTCACGGTCGTGAGCATCGTTCTGCCGCTGCTGCTCGACGAATTGCGGGTGGTCGAGTTGGGCCGCAGCCATGAGCTGTCGATCGTCGAGGCCGACGGGACAAGGTTGGCTCGCAGCGGCGCGGTGCGTGGCGGTGGCGTGTTCATCGCCGACCGGATCGTCGACCTGCCGGGCGCGACACTGCAGCTGCGGGTCGACGCGGTGCAGCGTGCGCCCAGCCTGATTCCGAACCTGGCCACCGCTCTGGTGCTGGGCCTGTCGATCGGTCTGTTCGTCGTGGTCTCGCTGTTGGCGCGTGACTGGCGCCGTCGTGCCCGGGCCGAGGGCTTGCTGGCCGAGGCCTTGGTGTTTCGCAAAGCGATGGAGGACTCGTTGCTCACTGGCTTGCGTGCGCGCGATCACGATGGCCGCATCGTCTATGTGAACCCGGCTTTCTGCAACATGGTCGGCTATACGGCAGAAGAATTGCAGAGCGCCGGCTCGCCGCCCTATTGGCCTTCCGAGCAGGCGGTCGAGTACCAGCGCCGGCAGGCCGCGCGTCAAGCGCCTGGCGTCGCGGCCGAGCCGCCGCATGAAGGTTACGAGACGGTCTTCATGCGCAGGAACGGTGAGCGCTTTCCGGTGGTGATCTACGAGGCGCCGTTGGTCGACGGCAATGGCAAGCACAAAGGTTGGATGAGCGCAGTGCTCGACCTGTCGGTCCAGCGTCGTGCTGAAGACCTGTCGCGCCAGCAGCAGGAGCGGCTGCAAGCCACTGCCAGGCTGGCCAGTGCTGGCGAGATGGCCTCGCTGCTCAGCCATGAACTCAACCAGCCCCTGTCGGCCATCGCCAGCTACGCCACTGGCTCGCTCAACCTGATTGATGCGCCCGGTCAAGCCGCGTCAACCCAGGCCCACCCGACCGGCGACGAGGCGCTGAGCGCTCAGCTTCGCTACGCCTTCGTTCGCATCGCCGAACAGGCCGAGCGCGCGGGCCGGGTGATCAAGAGCGTGCACGACTTCGTGCGTCGACGCCACCAGGCCCATGAAGTGATCGCTGCTGACCTGCTGATCGAGTCGATCTTGCCATTGGTGCGTTTGCAGGCCCGCAAGAGCGGGGCCAGGGTGGAGCTCGATATCTTGCAGCCAGCGCCCCGGGTCAAGGTCGACCGCACGATGGTCGAGCAGGTGTTGCTCAATCTCGCGCGCAACGCCGTCCAGGCGATGGACGGCAGCACGCCATTGGCCGACCGCATGCTCACGCTGCGGGTTCGGCTGGTGTCTGGTGCGCAGGGACGCTGGGTGGTCTTCTCGGTGATCGATGCTGGTCCCGGTATTGCGGCCGAGGTTGCGTCGCGGCTGTTCACGCCCTTCTTCACGACCAAGGACGAGGGCATGGGCTTGGGCCTGTCGCTGTGCCGCACTGTGGTGGAGCAGCATGGCGGTGCGATGGACTTCGAGAACTTGCCGGCCAGGACTGGCCAAGCAGGCCCGGCCGGTACCGAATTTCGCTTCACGCTGCCACTGAGCCTGCCCCGTGGCCCGACCCGACTCGGCCCGATCGAGGGCGTCTGAAGCCTTGCCGCTGTCGGCTTGCACCATACTTGGCGCCATGACACCCAACCATGCCAACCCGCCACTGGGCATTCCGGTGGTCTACCTGGTCGACG
>JBILYN010000421.1:0-3955 GCA_044377715.1 Aquabacterium sp. | reverse complement strand
GTCCAGCAGCGGCCATCCTTGAGCCGGACATGGCCTTTGCCTCGGCCAACCGAAGTCTCGAAGCTGAACCAGGCCTGGACCACACCTTGCGCGACGCCTTGGCCTTCGCTGGCCGCACCGTCGAGCACCCAGTTTCGGGGCTGCACCCGCGCCAGCGTGTGCAAGAGCATCGCGGCGATGCCAGACCGGCCCTCGAGCGTGGCGATGTTCCAGGTGAAGGCGATCAGGTCGCGCCAATAGGCCTCGTCGCCAAACAGCGCTGACGCGGCCGGGACGTCGCCCCGGCCCAGTGCAGCAGAGAAATTCGCCAGCCAGTCAGCGACTGCGGCTGTGGAATCGTCGTGAGTCGTCATGCGATGTCCTCGGTTGCGCGTCGTGGCGAGCCCACGGCCGGCGTCAGAATATAGGATATAGAAAAATTGTCGCCAGCGTCGGCGACACCCAACCCGCCGATCCAGCCAGGAGATCCGAGCCATGAGTGCAGATGCATCCTCCAAAGCGATCCCCAAGGGCGCCGAGGTCTGGCGCGACGCCTGGGGCATCCCGCACATCCGGGCCGCCAACCCCGACCAGGCTTTCAGCGCGCTGGGCTTCGTCCATGCGCAGGACAGGCTGTTCCAGATGGAGTCGCTGCTGCGGCGCGGCACCGGGCGCCACGCCGAATGGGTCGGCAAAGCGGCGATCAAGGCCGACACGCTGGCGCGCCAACTCGACACACTAGGCGCATCGCAGCGCGACTTCGCCGCGCTGGGCGCGCCGGCCAAAGCGATGCTTGAGGCCTATGCACGCGGGGTCAACGCCTTCATCGCCACCGGCTCGCGGCCGGTCGAATACGGCTTGCTCGAGGCCGAACCGGGCGCCTGGGAGCCCTGGCATTCGATCGCGGTGATGCGCCAGATTGGGTTCCTGATGGGCTCGGTCTGGTGGAAGCTGTGGCGCGCCGCCGCGCTGCCCATCGTCGGCGCCGAGGCGCTGACCCGGCTGCGCTTTGAGGACGGTGGCGACGAGCTGATGTGCCTGCCACCGGGGCTGTCGACCGGTCCGTACCAGGCGCTGATGGCCGATCTGCAGCCCGGCGTCGCCGCGCTGCTCGAGACGGCAGCCCCGGATGTCAGCGGCGGCGGCAGCAACAACTGGGCGCTGGCGCCGGACCACACCGAGACCGGCCGGCCGCTGCTCGCGGGTGACCCGCACCGGGTGCTCGAGATGCCGAACATGTACGCCCAGGTCCACCTGGCCTGCGACCGCTTCGACGTGATCGGGATGACCGTGCCGGGCGTGCCGGGGTTCCCGCATTTCGCGCACAACGGCTCGGTGGCCTGGAGCGTGACGCACGCTTTCATGGACATCCACGACCTCTATGTCGAGCGCTTCGACGCCGATGCCCGGGCCAGCCTGTACCAGGGCCAATGGGAGCCGGTGCGGCGCAGGGTCGAGTCGATCACAGTGCGCGGCGAAGCCAACGTGCAGGTCGAGGTGAGCGAGCCCCGCCACGGCCCGGTGATCGCCGGCGACCCGCGCCGGGGCAGCGCACTGGCGCTGCGATCGGTGCAGTTCGCGCCGCTGGACCGGTCATTTGACTGCCTGCTCCCGATGCTCGAGGCCAAGACCGTCGCCGAGCTGTACGAGTCGACCCGTGAATGGGGCTTGATAGACCACAACCTGGTCGCCGCCGACACCCAGGGCAACATCGGCCACCGCGTGCGGGCCAAAGTGCCCAGGCGTCCAAGATCCAACGGCTGGTTGCCCGTGCCGGGCTGGACCGGCGAGCATGAATGGGACGGCATGGTGGCCTGGGACCGCATGCCCGCGAGCATCAACCCGGCCGGCGGCAGGCTGGTCACCGCCAACAACCGGGTGCAGGCCGAGGGCCAGGACTACCTGTGCACCGACGCGATGCCACCGCACCGGGCGCGCCGGATCTGGCAACGGCTGGCCGAGCTTCAACACGCTTCGGTCGCCGACATGGGCGCGGTGCACCGCGACCTCGAAACCATCCCGGGCCAGGAGTTGCGCGACCGGCTGCGTGGACTGCCCGTCACCGAGGCTGCGGCCGCAGCGCTGCAGCAGCTGATCCTGGGCTGGGACGGCCGGATGACGGCCGACTCGACAGGCGCGACCGCTTACAACGCGCTGCGCCTGGTGCTGACCCGACTCGTGGCCGAGCGCAGCGGCCTGCGCGCGGTCAGCCAGAACCCCCACGCCCAAGTGCCGCCCGGCACCCAGGCCGACAACCAGCTCTGGTGGGCGCTGCCCGGGCTGCTGCGCTCCGACGACCGCGTGCTGCTGCGTGGCGCGAGTTGGGACGAGATGCTGCTGCAAGCGCTGGCTACCTGCGCGGCGCAGCCCGAGACCTGGAACCAGGCCTGGGGGCTGGCGCACCGGCCGCGGCTGGGCCATGCGCTGTCAGCGCTGTTCCCAGCCCAGGCTGAGCGGCTCGACCGTTGGTCGGCGCAAATCGGCGGCGACAACGACACCGTGATGGCGACCGGCTGCGCGGCGACGCTCGGCAGCCGGGCGATCTACGGCTCGCTAGCCCGCTATGTCTTCGACGTCGGTGCCTGGGACAACTGCCGCTGGATCGTGTTTCACGGTGTCTCGGGCGAGCCGGACAGCCCCTGGTACATGAACCAGAACGAGGCCTGGGCGGCGGGCGAGACGGTGCCCATGCTCTACGACTGGACCCGGATCAAGGCAGAAGCCCTGAGCCACCAGGCTATCCCCGATAGCTGGCCCGCAAGCCCGGCGCGCTGAGCTCGCGCCCGGCCGACAAAGCACCATGCCCGCAGGTCTGAGCGCCAGCAGCCGAGAGAACCTGAGCTCTCGCGTCTATGGCCAACTGCGCGAGGCGCTGATGGCCGGCCGCTTCTGGCCCGGCCAGCGCTTGCGGATCCGCGAACTCGCCACCGCGATGGACGTCAGCGACACGCCGGTGCGCGAGGCCATCATGCAACTGGTGCGCGAGGGCGGGCTGGAGATGCGATCGGGCCAGGCGATCACGGTCGTCAAGCTCAGCCTGGCGCGCTTTCAGGAGCTGCGCGAAGTTCGGCTGCTGCTCGAAGGCCTGGCGACCGAGAAGGCCACGCCCTTGATCACGCCGGCTGAGATCGACACGCTAGAGCTACGCCACCAGCAGCTCATCGCCGCCGAGCACAACGCAGACTTCGAGACCGCGGTGCTGGCCAATTTTCAGTTTCATTTCGGCATCTACCGCGCCTCTGGGATGACCGACCTGGTGGCGATCCTCGAGAGCGTCTGGCTGCGCAACGGGCCGCTGCTGAAGTACCTCTATCCGCACGCCGCGCCGACCTACCCGGGCAAGCACCAGCACCTGAACCTGATCAAGGCACTGCGGCTCGGCGACGCCGACGCGGCCAGGCAAGCGATCCAGCACGACATGGTCGAAGGCGGCGCCAGGCTGATCGAGCTGCTGGCGATGATCGAGGACGGCCGCGCGGTGGTCGCCGAGACCGCGCAGGGCGGGATGCAGCTCGAGTTTCACGCGCCGCCCGCGCAGCAGCCGGTCAGCAGACCGAAGCGCTGACCCAGGGCTGCGCGCTGGCCGGATCAAGCCGGTCCGGAGCGCCGCCGCGATGAGGCTCAGCGCGGTGCCGAGCAGATATATCATGTATGCAGTACATGGACAAACAGGTGGCGCGATGAATGCCCGTACCGACACACCCGATCAGCAGTTGCGAGCGCGCGCCCAGCGCGTCGTGCCAGGCGGCATGTACGGCCACATGCGCGCCGAAGGCCTGCCGCCCGATTACCCGCAGTTCTTTGACCGCGGCCAGGGCTGCCACCTGTGGGACGCCAACGGCAGGCGCTACATCGACTTCATGTGCAGCTGGGGTCCGATCGTGCTGGGCCACCAGCACCCCGGCGTCACCGAAGCGGTGAACCGGCAGATGGCCGCCGGCGACTGCCTGAACGGCCCGACCGAGCGCATGGTCGA
>JBILYN010000576.1:0-2633 GCA_044377715.1 Aquabacterium sp. | reverse complement strand
TCAAGGACGAAGACCTCTGCCTGCACTGCGGCTTGTGCGCCGAGCGTTGCCCGACAGGCGCTTGGGACATGCAGAAGTTCTTGCTCCAGACCACCCAGGCAGGCCCAGCCTGTCGCGATAGCAAGCCCAGTCCCAAACGAGTGGAGACAGCCGCATGAAGCGCCTGGAAGCGGTCAACGATTTCGTCGTCAAGTTCGCCAACGTCAATGGCTCGGGGTCGGCATCGGCCAACGAGTTGTTTGCCAAGGCCATTCTTCGCATGGGTGTGCCGGTCAGCCCGCGCAACATTTTCCCGAGCAACATCCAGGGCCTGCCGACCTGGTACGAGGTGCGCGTCAGCGAGCACGGCTGGCTGGGACGGCGCGGTGGCATCGACATGATGGTGGCGATGAACCCGCAGACCTGGACCCAGGACGTGGCCGAGGTCGAGCCCGGCGGCTACCTGTTCTACGACAGCACCAAGTCCTTGCCGCCGTCGGCTTTTCGCGACGACATCACCGTCATCGGCATGCCGGTCACCGCGATCTGCAACGCCACTTACGAGGACTCGCGTCAACGCCAGCTGTTCAAGAACATCATGGTGCTGGGCGCGCTGGCCGCGCTGATGGAGATCGACACCAGCGTGATCGAGGGCTTGTTCAAAGAGCAGTACCGCGGCAAGGAGCGCTTGCTCGAGTCCAACGTGCGGGCGCTGCATTCAGGCCACGGCTTTGCGCGTGACCACCTGCAGCCGCCTATCGGCCTGCGGGTCAAGAAGGCCGACAAGGTTGGCAATCGAATCTTCGTCGAAGGCAATGCGGCCGCCGCGCTGGGCTGTGTGTATGGCGGCGCGACCGTCTGCGCCTGGTACCCGATCACGCCCTCGTCGTCGGTGGCCGAGGCCTTCGAGAAGTACTGCCAGAAGTTCCGGGTCGATGCCGAGACCGGCGAACACAAGTATGCGATCGTCCAGGCTGAAGACGAGATCGCGTCGATCGGCATGGTCACCGGTGCGGGCTGGAACGGCGCGCGCGCCTTCACCGCCACCTCGGGTCCTGGCGTGTCGCTGATGACCGAGTTCATCGGCTTGGCGTACTTTGCCGAGATCCCGATGACGATCATTGACGTGCAGCGCGGCGGGCCGTCCACCGGCATGCCCACCCGAACCCAGCAAGCCGACTTGCTGTCCTGCGCCTATGCATCGCATGGCGACACCAAGCATGTGCTGCTGCTGCCACAAGACCCGAACGAATGCTTCGAGCATTCAGCCACCGCGCTCGACCTGGCTGACCGCTTGCAGACCCCGGTGTTCGTGATGACCGACCTCGACATCGGCATGAACCAGCGCCTGTGCGAGCCGCTGGCCTGGGACGAAGGCCGACGCTACGACCGCGGCAAGGTGATGAGCGCTGCTGAGCTCGAATCGGGCAAGGACTTCGGCCGCTACAAGGACGTCGACGGCGACGGCATCCCCTGGCGCACGTTGCCGGGCACCCACCCGACGAAGGGCGCTTACTTCACCCGCGGCACCACCCGCGACCCCTACGCGCGCTACTCCGAGTCTGGCGTCGACTACACCTACAACGTCAAGCGGCTGCTGCAGAAGTTCGCCACCGCAGCCGACATGGTGCCGCAGCCTGTGCTGCGCACCGCAGGCCAGAAGACCCGGCTGGGTGTGATCTATTTCGGCTCGACCTCGCCGTCGATGGACGAGGCGCTGGTGGCGCTGGCGGGCGCGGGCATCCATCTGGACGCGATGCGGCTGCTGGCTTTCCCGTTCCCGGCCAGTGTCAAGGCCTTCATCGCCAGCCACGACCAGGTCTTTGTCGTCGAGCAGAACCGTGACGCCCAGATGCGCTCGATGCTGGTCAACGAGCTCGAGGTCGACCCAGGCATGCTGACCAAGGTGCTGCATTACGACGGCACACCGATCACCGCGCGTTTCATCACCCAGGCCATCACGAACCACGTTCATGCGCTGGCGGTCTCGCCCAGGCGTGAAAGGGTTTCATGATGAACCAACCCGCACATCGTTCGCTGCCCCGCGTGGCAGCGTCGGCCCAGCAGGAGACCGAATGACTTACATCACCAAGCCCAAGCTGCACCACCCGACCCTGGTTCGCAACAAGGTCGGCTACACAAGGCGCGACTACGAGGGCAAGATCAGCACGCTGTGCGCGGGCTGCGGCCACGACTCGATCTCGGCAGCGATCGTCCAAGCCTGCTGGCAGCTCGACATCGCACCGCACCGGGTGGCCAAGCTCTCGGGCATCGGTTGCTCGAGCAAGACGCCCGACTACTTCCTAGGCGCCAGCCACGGTTTCAACACCGTGCACGGCCGCATGCCCAGCGTGCTGACAGGTGCCAACCTGGCCAACCGCGAACTGCTCTACCTGGGCGTCTCAGGCGACGGCGATTCGGCGTCGATCGGCTTGGGCCAGTTCGCCCACGCGATGCGGCGTGGCGTGCGGATGGTCTACATCGTCGAGAACAACGGCGTCTACGGCCTGACCAAAGGCCAGTTCTCGGCCACCGCCGACCGCGGCAGCAAGAGCAAGAAGGGCGTGGTCAACCCCGACTCGCCGGTCGACCTGATCGGCATGGCGCTGCAACTCGGCGCAACCTATGTCGCACGCGGCTTCTCGGGCGACAAA
>JBILYN010000134.1:0-11708 GCA_044377715.1 Aquabacterium sp. | reverse complement strand
TGCAGCAGACTGTGGTGGTCGAGAACGTCGGCGGCGCAGGCGGCACGATAGGCGCTGGCCGGGTCGCGCGCGCGCTGCCCGACGGCCACACGCTGCTGTTCCACAACATGGCGCATGCCAGCGCGCCAGCGCGCCTGCGCTCTACGCCAAGCTGCCCTACGACCCGATGGCCGACTTCGAGCCGCTGGGCATCGTCACCGAGGTGCCGATGATCCTGGTGGCGCGCAAGAACTTTCCCGGCGACAAGCTGCAAGACATCCTGGCCTATGCCAAGGCCAACCCGGACAAGCTGAACTTCGCCCATGCCGGCGTCGGCGCGACTTCGCAACTGTGCGAGGTGTTGATGAAATCGGCCACCGGCGCGAAGTGGACCAGCATTCCGTACAAAGGCACAGGCCCCGCGCTCAACGACATGCTCGGCGGCCAGGTCGACCTGATCTGCGACCAGCCGGCCAGCACGCTGGGGCACATCAAGTCGGGCAACCTAAAACCCATCGCCGTGGCCACGCCGGCGCGGCTGAAATCGCTGCCCCAGGTGCCAACCTTTGCCGAGTCAGGATTGGCCGGTTTCGAGCTGGCGGTCTGGCACGGTTTGTACGCGCCCAAGGGAACCCCCAAAGCCATCGTCGAAAAACTGGCCGCCGCGCTTCAGCAAGCGCTGCACGACGCTGCGCTGGTCAAACCCTACCAGGAGATGGGCGCATCGATCGCGAGCCCCGAGCAGGCCAACCCGGACGCGCTGCGCCGCTTTCTCAAGGGCGACGTCGAGCGCTGGAAGGCGGCGATGAAGAATGCCGGGATTGCGCCCGAATGAGGCGCTGACCCCGGGCCTCTAGCGACGGCCCGAAGTCGGGCCCTGGCGCCGAGGTCGATCGGGTTTTCACCGGTGACTGCGTTGGGTCAAACGGCAAGAATGGTGACCATGCCGGTTTCGCTGCTCAGCGTTGCTGATCTCGGCGTGCTGTCCAGGCGCGGACTCCTGAAAAGTGTAGATACCGGACAAGAGCTGGGTCGATCGGCGTGTGGCGGTGTCTGGCGGCAAGCCTGGCCGGACTCTTGCACTTGGCCCACCGAGAGAAGTCGACGCCAGCTGGTGCCACGCCTACCCGCGGTCTAACCGCCCAACCCAATCCTGATCGCCATGACCCATAGACAAATCGTGCTGCAAAGCCTGCCTCAAGGCGACAAGCTCTCCCTGGCTCACTTCGCGCTCAAGCTCGCGCCTCGGCCGTCAGCCGGGCCGGGCGAGGTGTTGTTGCAGACCCGTTATGTGTCGCTCGATGCGGCCAATCGCGCCTGGATGCAGGGCGCCACCTACCGCTCGGCTTTGAATTCAGGCCAGGTGATGGCCGGCGGCGGGCTGGCCGTGGTCGTGGTGTCGCATGTCCCGCATCTGCAAACCGGGGATCTGGTGTTTGCCGATGTCGGCTGGCAGGAATATGCCGTCTTGCCCGGAAAAAATCTCTCCAAACTACCCGACCTGAAGCCTGAAACCCATTTGCTGAGTGTCTTTGGCATTGCCGGTTTGACGGCTTATTTCGGCTTGCTCGCCTGCGGTCAACCCAAGCCCGGCGAGACCGTGGTCGTGTCGGCGGCTGCAGGTTCGGTCGGATCGATCGTCGGGCAGATCGCGAAGATCAAAGGCTGCCGGGTGGTGGGCATTGCCGGCGGAGAGGACAAGGGTCGCTGGCTGGTCGACGAACTCGGGTTCGACGCTGCGGTGGACTACAAGTCGCCCGATTTCAAGCGCAGGCTCAGAGCCGCAGTCCCCGAAGGCATTGATGTCTACTTTGACAACACCGGCGGCGATGTGTTCGAGGCTTGCCTGTTCGCGATGAAGAACTTCGGCCGCATCGCTTGCTGTGGTGCACTGTCGCAGTATGACGGCGCGCCGCCGCCGCACGGCCCGCGCGGCATTCCTGGCCTGATCGTCACCAAGCGTTTGAACCTGCGCGGCTTTGTCGTGATGGATTTTGCCGACCAGCAAGACCAGGCTTTGGCCGACCTGCAGTCCTGGGTTGCCGACGGTCGATTGAAGGTGACGGAAGACATCGTCGATGGCTTGGAGAATCTTCCCGCAGCCCTGATCGGATTGCTTGCCGGCGAGAACCGCGGCAAGCGAATGGTTCGGGTCTGAAGCTCGGCTGCGGCGAATCGACAAACCACGGGAGAAATCAATGGGCGCTTGGCAGATCAACGGACCGGCCCGGGGCACGGCGAAATCCTGGCGCGACATCGACGCCGGACTGGCCGCGCAAGTCGAGCGGATCACCGCACCGGTTGGCCGTGGCATTGCCTGGGAAGGCACCGAGATCTGGGCTTACCGCGACCGGCCCGCCAACCTGGTTGAGGTGCTGGAGGCCAATATTGCGCAGCGTCCTGACCGTGAAGCCTATGTGTTTTACCCCGGTGGTCAGCGACTGAGCTGGCGCCAGGTCGGTGAGCAGGTCGACCGAGTCGCCGCGCGCCTGCGTCGCGACCACGGCTTGGTCAAAGGCGACAGGCTGTGCCTGCTGACGCTGGGCTGCCCGGACTACGTCGTCAGTTACCTGGCAGCGATCAAGCTCGGCGCGATCGCGGTGCCGGTCAACCTCGGGCTCACGGCCGAAGGCCTGGTCGCGCAGATCGACAAGGTCGGCGCCAAGGTCTTGCTGGTCTCGCCCGAGGTCTGGCAGGCTAAGCTCGAGTCGGTGCGCGGACAACTCGCCAGCGTTGAATCGGTGTTCATCACCGGCGACGCAGCGCCGCAAGGCTGCAGCGCTTTCTCGGTGCTGAACCGGCCGGGTCTGGAGACGCCGGTGCACGAGACGATGGATGAATGGGACTTGTGCGCGATCTCGTTCACCTCGGGCACCACCGGTGCACCCAAGGGCACGATGGCGATGCACATCAACGCGCTGGGCTGCGCGCAGAACATCGTGCATGTGGCCAAGGGGCTGGACGCTGACGACATCAACCTGTGCATGCCGCCGCTCTACCACAACACCGCCGTCTTCGCCGATTTCATGCCTGCGCTGCTGACGGGCGGCAAGTGCATCGTGATGAGCTCGTTCGCGCCGCTCGATGCGATCAAGCTGATCGCGCAAGAGCGGGTCAGCTGGGCGGTGGCCGCGCCGATCATGCTGTGGATGATGATGAACCACCCAGAGTTCGGCGCGCACGATTGCAGCAGCCTGAAGAAGATCATCTTCGGCGGGCACGCGGCGTCCGAGACCTACATCAACCAGCTCAAGCAGGCTTTCGACCCGGTCGCGATGGTCAACGGTGGGTCGGTGTCCGAGAGCACCGCAGTGGGTTTTGCACTGCCCACCGAGGACGCGATCCGCAAGATCACCAGCTGCGGGCTCGCCACGCCCAACACCGACATCGCGATCTTCGACGAGGACGGCCGCGAGCTCACCGAGCCCAACGCGATCGGCGAAGTGGCTTACCGCGGCCAGCAGACCAATGCAGGTTACTGGGACGAGCCCGGCAAGACCGCCGAGGTGTTTCGGCGTGACGGCTTCGTGTTGTCGGGCGACTGGGCCAAGATCGACGAAGAAGGCTATCTCTGGCTGCTCGACCGCAAGAAGGACATGGTCGTTCGGGGCGGTCAGAACGTCTATTGCATCGAGGTCGAGAACAAGCTCTACCTGCACCCCGCGGTGTTGCGGGCGGCGGTGGTCGGCGTGCCCGACCATTTGTTCTCCGAGCGGCTCAAGGCCGTGCTGGTGCTCAAGCCTGGCCACAGCGCGACGGCGCAGCAGATCCGTGAGCACTGCGCCGCCAGGCTCGCGGCCTACGAGGTGCCCGAGTACGTGGTGTTCGGGCAGGCCTTGCCGACCAATGCCGCGGGCAAGACGCTCAAGCCGCCGCTGATCGATTTCTGGGGCGACACCGGCGACAGCGCTGCCGCGCGACTGCAGGCTTTCTGCGCCAGCATGCCGGCGGCGCTGCTGGACCGGCCGCAGCTCAAGGTCGATGGCGTCGCGATCACGCCGCGCGAAGCACTGGCCGCAGTCGACGGACACAGCGCGCTGGGCCAGCGCGTGGCCGCGATCATCGACACGCAAGGCCTGGTCGCGATGACCAAGCCCGACGAGGCGCGGTTCAGGCCACGCTGACCGGGTCGGACCGGCCGACCCGACAATTCACTTGAAAGCCGGCTCGTCCCACCAGGGGAAGAAGTCTGGCATGTCGGTCGAGACCTTGTTCGGGTAGACCGGTTGGCGCTTCTCGAGGAATGAGCTGACGCCCTCGCGGGCATCGGCTGACTGGCCACGCGACTGGATCGCCCGGCTGTCGACGCGGTGAGCCATCATCGGGTGCTCGGCGCCTGCCATGTGCCACAGCATCTGGCGCGTCAGCGCGATCGACACCGGCGCGGTGTTGTCAGCGATCTCGCGCGCCAAAGCACGCGCTGCTGGCAGCAGGTCGGCAGGTGCGTGCAGCGAGCGAACCAGGCCGCGGTCCAGCGCCTCCTGCGCGCCAAACACCCGGCCGGTGAAGCACCACTCCAGTGCCGTCTGCATGCCGACCAGGCGAGACAGGAACCAGGTCGACGCGGCCTCGGGCGTGATGCCGCGGCGCGAGAAGACGAAGCCGAAACGCGCGTCGGTCGATGCCAGCCGGATGTCCATCGGCATCTGCATCGTCACGCCGATGCCCACGGCCGCGCCGTTGATCGCACCGATCACGGGTTTCAGGCTCTTGAAGATGCGCAGCGTCGTGATGCCGCCGCCATCGCGGTAGATGTCGTCGACCTTGTAGGCGTCGCGGGCCGAATCGCCGCGCGAGGCGTAGTCGAAGGTCTTGCCGCCCGACGACAGGTCGGCGCCGGCGCAGAAAGCACGGCCTGCACCGGTGATGATGACCACGCGCACCGCGTCGTCGGCGTCGGTCTGGTCGAACACCGCGACCATTTCGTCACGCATCTTGGTCGTGAAAGCGTTGAGCTTTTCGGGACGGTTCAGCGTGATCGTCGCGATACCGTCTTCGACGTTGTAGATCAGGGTTTCCAATGTCGGCAAGGTCATGTCTTCTCCGGGTCTTTCGTTGAACGCTGCCAGGCAGCGCGGGGGTTTCTAGTGCTGCACCCCGGAGATATCCAAACATGAAAGCGCGCCTTCGACCCGGTGGCGTCGTTGCAAATCCTCGCGATACCTCAGGTATCGCTGCGGTTTGCGCCTAGCCATCGGGCCGAATCCATCGCTTTCATCTTGTTTCGATCCTTCCGGGTCGCAGCACTAGCTGTGTGCCACCAGGCTTGGCTCGGCTGCTGGCCGACGCAGCGCGGGCGCCAGGCCGGCGCCCATCAAGTCGATGAAGTTGTCGGCGTAGAAGCGTTGCCGGGCCGCGCTGCTGCAGGCTTGCAGCGACTCGTCGAACCGTTTCAAAGGGTGGCGGCCGCCTTCGACATGCGGATAGTCTGACGAGAACATGCAGACCTCGTCGCCAGCCTGCGAGACGATCCAGCCGCTGTCCTCGTGCGGGTAGGGCGTGACGCGGAGCTGCCGGCGGACGATCTCGCTGGGTTTGGCCGACAACTTCTGCAGCCTGTCCTCGTTGCGCAGGAAGGCATGCGCTGCCGAGTCCAGGGCCCGCATCCAGCCCGGCACCCAGGCCGCGCCGAGTTCGATCGCGCCCCACTTCAGCTGCGGAAAGCGGTCGAAAACGCCGTCGAAGATCAGCGTGGCCAGGGTCTGCATCACCGAGCTCGGGATCGGCATGTAGCTGACCGCAGTGAAGTTGTCGTCACCGCCGTGGAAGTCGGGCACCGGCGGCATGCCGTTTTCCTTGTAGACCGGGCTCATCTTCTCTTCGCCACCGACATGGAACAGCACCGGCAAGCCCGCTTCCTGCGCCTGGGCCCAGACGGCGTCGAGCGCGATGTGGCTGGGCGCATGGTGCTGCGGGCAGCGCGAGGGCACCATCAGCGCTTTGGCGCCGAGTGCGATCGCATCTTGCGTCAGCAGCTTGGCGCGGGCCGGGTCTTCCAGCGGCACATAGGCAGTGGCGAGCAGGCGCGGGTCGGCCTTGCAGAAGTCGGTCATCATCCGGTTGTGGGCCTGCGCCGCGGCGTAGCACAGCGCCATGTCGTCGCCCTGGTCGAGCCCGAAGTTGCCGAGGCTGAAGGTGGTGAAGACCAGCTGGCTGGCGAAGCCGAGTTGGTCCAGCGCATGCGGCCGGTCGGCAGCGATGAACGCGCCGTGGGCCTCGTAGTTCTTGCGCAGCAGCAGGTTGGCGTCGATGCCGGCACGGAACGCTGGATCGGCATGGGCCTCGCGCGACCGGCCCGGCCGCAGGTTGCGGTTCAAGGCGCCGCGATAGCCTGCGCTGGCATGAAACTGCGCCAGCAGACGCGGGTCGAAATACGGGTCTAGGCAGTCGTCCAACTCCATCAAGTGGCTGTCGGCATCGTGGATCAAGCGTCCGTTGGCGTAGCTCATGTCAGTCCTCGGTTTGGGGTTTCAGTGATTTGTTCGCTGCAATTGAGGGTTATCAGTCCAGGGACTTGTCGTCTGCCTTGTCGTCTGCCTCAAAGACCACCCGGGCTTCTATCAGTCTGGCAATGGTCTGTTCGTCATAGCCGGCTTCACGCAGCACGCTGGCGCTGTGCTGGCCCAGCGTCGGTGCCGGCCCAGGGTTGCGCTTGGCAACGCCGGCGATCGCGATCGGGTTGGCCACCGTCAGCCCGTCGCGGTGCGCATAAGGCACGATGGCGCCTGCACTGCGCATCTGCGGGTCATCGTTGATGTCGGCCAGCGTGCCGATCACGCCGAAAGTGATGCCCGCGGCGTCGAGACGCTGGCGCCAGACTGCCAGGTTGTCCTGGGCGAAGCGCTGGTCGAACAAGGCGATCAGCGCGACCTTGTTCTCGGCCCTGGCGGCTTGCGTGGCAAAGCGCGGATCGGTGGCGAGCTTGGCCAGATCCAGCGCTTGCAGCAGCGAGGGCAATTGGCGCGCCTCGTTGAGCACCACCAGGTTGAGCCAGCGGCCGTCGCTGCAGCGGTAGATGTTGCCCAGCGGATTGGGCGCGTTGTCGCGCGGTTGACGCGGTGGGTAGACGACGCCCGAGAGATGGGCTTGCACCTGAACGCCGTTGGCCCACAGGCCGTTGGCCAGCAGCGAGGTGCTGACCAGCCCGCCCAGACCGCTGCGTTCGCGCCGGTACAGCGCGGTGGTGATCGCAGCGAACAGCGTGACCGCGCTGGGCTGGTCGCCCATGCCCGAGACCGGCCGCGTCGGTGCGGCGCTATGGTCTGCACGCACCATGTCCATCAGCCCGGACCTTGCCCAGTAAGCGGTGACATCGAAGCCGCTTTTCTCGGCCTCCGGCCCGGTTTCGCCATAGGCTGTCATCGATGCGTAAATTAGCCGCGGGTTGATTGCCAGCAAGCGATCGTGGGCAATGCCCAGGCGTTGGCGCACCGCCAAGGGCAGGTTGGTGATGAAGACATCGGCCTGCGCCACCAATCGGTGCAACACGGCCTGGCCCTCGGCCTGCTTCAAGTCCAGCGCCAGGCTGCGTTTGTCGCGTGAACTCAAGTCCCAGGGGTAGTTGCTGTCGGCGGCCGGGCTGCCGGGAAAACGGTACAGGCCGCGGTGCGGGTCGCCGTCGGGGGGCTCGACCTTGACGACGTCGGCACCGAAATCGGCCAGCATCATCGCCGCTGCCGGCGCAGCAATGAAGCTGGCGCAGTCGATCACTTTCAAGCCGTCGAAAGGGCGTTCGCTGTTCGTCATCTGCAATCCTGGCTGTGCTGTGAGAGCATGCGGCCCGAGCTGAAGGCATCGGCGCTGCATTGAGCGTCCTGCCACCGAGCTGAACTGACATCTTTCGACCCTGGAGACATTGAATGACCGTGCCTGGTGAAGCTCTGCATGCCGACCTCGAGGGCGGCTGGATCCTGCCGCCACCCGCAGCGCGCGAAACCGTGCACACCCGCAGCATCGTCTGCCGCAGTTTCAGACGCGACGACAAGATGATCGACATCGATGGTCGATTCATCGACACCCGGCCGTTTGCTTACAACAACGATTTCCGCGGCGCTTGCCTGCCTGGGGCGGCGCTGCACAACATGCAGCTGCGCTTGACGATCAACCGCGAGCGTGCGATCCACGAGCTGGTCGCGGCCATGCCCAACACGCCTTACACCGGCTGCTCCGACGTCAGTCCGAACTTCCAGCGCGTGGTCGGTTTGTCGATCGGCCGGGGTTTTCGCAAGGCGCTGCGCGAGCGGCTTGGCGGTGTCGATGGTTGCACCCATGTGCTGGCCTTGCTCGAAGCGATGGCCGCTGCTGCCACGCAGTCTTTCGCGTCGAATGCTTACGCACCACGCGAACCCGGCGCGCCTGAGCCGGTACGTATCTGGCGCATCGAGGCGCTGCAGGACACCTGCCATTCCTACCGCGCCGACGGCCCGGTGATGGAGCAGATGAAGCGCCGACGCGCCTGATCCGGGCTGCATCAAACCCTTCGCTCCAGCCGCTCGACTGCGGCCTCGGCCTGAGCCAGCGCTTGAAGGATCGATCGTTTCAGGCCTTCGAGGTCGACCCCGACCGTGCTCTTCTTGCCTTCGAGGTAGCGCGAGTACACGCCGTGAATGATGGCAGCGGTCTTCCAGCGGTTGAAGCCGATGTAGTAGTCGAGCTTGGACAGATCGCGGCCGGTGCGCGCGGCGTAGCGGTCAGCCATTTCGCGGCGGCTGGGAAAGCCGGGCAGGGTGGTCGGTGGCACGGCCCGCACCGGCGGCGGATCGCTGGGTTCTGCCCATTGGTTCAAGGCGTAAGCCAGATCGGCCAGCGGGTCGCCGAGCGTGGAGATCTCCCAGTCGACGACCGCTGCGATCGCGCCGTCAGCGCCTACCAGCGTGTTGTGCAGGCCGTAGTCGCCGTGGACGATGCGCGCCGGCCCCTGGTCCGGCACATTGGTCAGAAAATACTGCTGTAGCGAGTGCGCGCGCGGGTCGTCCAGGTCGGCGCCGGCGATCGATGCGTTCCACGATCGGTACCAGGTTCGGAGTTGGCGCCCGATGTAGTCCTCTTTCTTGCCCAAGTCGCTCAGACCGACCGCGTCCGGGTCTATCGAGTGCAGGTCGGCCAGCACATCGATGAAGGAATGCGCAAGCTTGGTCCGCAGCGGCTCTGGCGCCCAGCGCCTGGCATCGTCGGCCGAGTACAGCGGGTGGCCGTCGACATGGCCCATCACGTAGAACAGCGCGCCGGTCACACTAGGGTCGTCGCAGAAACCGAGTGCGCGCGGCACTGGCACGGCGCTGCCGTCTAGCGCGCTGATCAAGGACCATTCGCGGGCCATGTCATGCGCCTTGGGCAGCAATTCGCCCATCGGTGGGCGGCGGATCACCGCGCGCTGGCCGCGAGCGTCTTCGATCAGGTAGGTCAGGTTGGAATGCCCGCCCTCGAGCCGGGTCCAGACCAGCGGGGTCTTCAGGCTCGGGATCTGGCGGTCTATCCAGGCCTCGACCGCTGCCGTGTCGTAGCCCACAGGCTGGCTGTCTGGCTGGGTGCTGCTTGTCATGTCGTCGTCCTGGTCGATGGGGTGCGAAGGCTTGCCGCCTTCGCACCGGGCTGGAATGGGCAGCGATCAACGCGCAATCAAGCGCCCTTGAACGCCGGCTTGCGTCGCTCCAGAAAAGCCATGCCGCCTTCGCGCGCATCGGCGCTGTCGGCGGCCAGTGCTTGGTGCGAGGCTTCCATCGCCAGCGCTTCGTCGTAGGTCTGCTCGAGCGCGCGCGCCAGACCTTTGCGCATCATGCCCAGTGCCAGCGTCGGGCCATTGGCCAGGCGCTCGGCCAGTGCGTGGGCCTGGGTCATCAGGTCGGCGTCGTCGACCGCGCGGTAGATCAGCCCCCATTGCTCGGCCTTCTCGGCGGCGATGCGCTCGCCCAGCATCATCATCTCGGTCGCACGCGCCTTGCCGACCTGGCGCGCCAGCATCCAGGTCGCGCCGCCATCGGGCACCAGCCCGATGTTGACGAAGGCCTCGAGGAAGTAGGCCGAGCGGGCCGCGAGCGTGAAATCTGCTGCCAGCGCGAGCGAGCATCCGATGCCGGCGGCGACACCGTTGACGGCGGCGATCACCGGCACCGACAGCTTCGACAGCGCGACCATCGTCGGGCTGTAGCTCTCGCTCAGTGACTTGTAGGTCTGGGCGCCGCGCGACGTGGTGGTGTCGGTGCTGCGGCCTTGCAGGTCGGCGCCGCTGCAAAAAGCGCGGCCCTCGCCAGTGATCAGCAAGGCGCGCGCGCCCAGTGCCGGCAGTTGCTTGAGCGCGGCGCCGATCTCGACGAACATTGCTGGCGGCGCAGCGTTCAGTCGCTGTGGGCGGTTCAGTGTCAGCGTGGCGACCGAGCCGGTCATTTCCAGGCGGATCGTCTCGAACATGGGTGTGGAATCTTGGCTCATCTTGGTCTCCAGGGTGATGGAGGGCAGCGTAGCGGCGAGCGTTCCCCGCATCTGTCACCGACTGGACTGCGGCGGCCGTCAGCGCGGGACCACAATCAGCGTACAACTCACTTCTTGCTGGAGCCTGGCCATGACTGAAGCCCTGATCATCGACGCTTGCCGCACACCGCGTGGCATCGGCAAAGTGGGCAAAGGCGCCCTGGCCGACATGCACCCACAGCACCTGGGTGCGACGGTGCTCAAGGCACTGGCCGAGCGCAACAACCTCAACACAGCGGAAGTCGACGACATCCTCTGGGGCACCAGCACGCAAAAAGGCACTCAGGGCAGCGACCTGGGTCGCATGTCTGCGCTCGACGCTGGCTATGACCAGCGCAGCAGCGGCATCACGATGGACCGCTTCTGCGGCTCTGGCATCTCGGTCGTCAACCTGGCGGCCGCTTCCATCATGTCCGGCATGGAGGACCTGGTGGTGGCTGGCGGCTGCGAGATGATGTCGATGACCGCAACGCTGCGTGGCGACGGCCCGGGCATGATGGACGCGGGCAACCTGCGCCTGCGCGCCAAGCATCCGCAGTCGCACCAAGGCGTTTGTGCCGACGCCATCGCCACGCTCGAAGGCATCAGCCGCGCTGACCTCGACGCACTCGCGCTCGAGAGCCAGAAGCGCGCCGCCGTGGCGATCGCCGAAGGCCGCTTCAACAAGAGCTTGGTGCCGGTCTACCGCGCCGACGGCACGCTGGCGCTCGAACGCGAGGAATTCCCCCGCCCGCAGACGACCGCCGAAGGCCTGGCCGGCCTCAAGCCGGCTTTCACGACGCTGGCCGACGTGGCGCTGGACGATCAGGGCACCACTTTCCGCAAGCTGATCCTGGCCAAGCACCCGGGTCTGGACATCAACTTCGTGCACCACGCCGGCAACTCGTCGGGCGTGGTCGATGGCTCGGGCGCGGTGTTGCTGGCGTCACCGAGCTATGCCAAGAAGCACGGCATGAAGGCACGCGCCCGTGTCGTCGCCTATGCCAACGTGGGCGATTCGCCGACGCTGATGCTCAACGCCCCGGTGCCTGCGGCGCGCAAAGCGCTGGCCAAGGCCGGATTGACCGTGGACGACATCGACCTCTGGGAAATCAACGAGGCCTTCGCGGTGGTGGCTGAGAAGTTCATCCGCGATTTGCGTCTCGACCGCAACAAGGTCAACGTCAACGGCGGCGCAATGGCGCTGGGTCATCCGATTGGCGCGACCGGGTCGATCCTGATCGGCACCTTGCTCGACGAACTCGAGCGGCGCGGCTTGAAGC
>JBILYN010000013.1:0-35207 GCA_044377715.1 Aquabacterium sp. | reverse complement strand
ATGCGTCCAAATAGGCGGCCATCTCTTCGGGCGTACGCAGATGCTCCGATACATCGTATTTAGAGGTCTTCGTCTTCACTGACTTCTTCGCGGTCAACTTGGTCATGACGGCTTCTCCAGGTAGTCGACTGGTATCGGCGAAGTGTAGCGCATGGGCTACAATAAAGCCACGAACGTCGCAGAGGCAAGGTTTTTTACGCCTACCACATTGGTTAGTTTTTTTGCTCCAGTGCGGCCCAGGACGGGTAATCACTTGGAACCAGGTTGCAATCAGGTTGTAAAACAAACCCAGCAGCATCTGGGGCCCCACCGCTACTCGAGCAAGCGGCGCAGCCGGTAGCGCAGAGATGCCCAGGTGCAAAGCACCGTGAAGATGATCATGTGGGCCCACCATCTTGCTGGGCTGGGGCGACGGGCCAGACCACATCATCCGGGCCTTGGGAGGTGATGTCGCGCGGCTGCTGCCGATAGGCCAGCCACGCGCTTGCAAGCGGCACCCCCGTGTCAGCCGCGCGGATCGAGCGCCAATCCGACTGGGCCAGCATTGCGTCGCACCGCGCCCTGATCGCCCTCCCACTTGTCAGCCAAGACCTGGGTCGGCGAGCGCGGGTCAACCCAGGCATTTGAGCTTGCGCTCCGCGCATGAAAATCCAAGTGCTTGTCACCCCGGCTGACCCACTGCGCGGCGTCGGCGTCCCAGTCTGCGTTCAGGGGTGCGCGACCCACCAGCGCCGTGCAGCCCTGCGGGGTGTTCGCTGCGATGTGGGCCTCATCCGGCGCCGACACCTCGGCAACAACCTCGCCCCAGGCGTCGATGATGGTGGCGACCAGGCTGCTCACCGGCACCACGACCAGGATCGTTGATGTCAGCACTGCTGACAGCGCTGCGCGATTGCGCTGGTGTGTCCGGCTTACTGCCACATTGCAAGGCAGCCGCTGTTGTTGCGAAACATGGTGCATTGGCGCAACATTGGCATATTCGATTCCCAGCTGCCTGTGTCAGCCCGGTTGATGCCCGTTATCGCATCGCCCAGTCCCGCGCAAGCGGGCACCATCACCGGCCTCATCTCCTGAAACCCGGCCGCCGAAAGGCGTGGAGATACGCGTCAGGCATCGGGCACGACAGACGCCCACCTTGCCCCAAACGGCATTCTTGCCGGCACGTGGGGCCAGGATAGTTGACGCCGGCCAGCGGCGGTTCGAACACCAGTGCGCTGCGGCAGGCGTGCACCGCATCCACGGGCATCGACACCAGTACGCGCAGGTCCGCTACCGCGAACTCACCGGTTGGGCGGCACCGGCAGCCGGCGGCCCGAGATCCAAGGATCTGACACCTGAGCAGCGCGAGATGGACCGGGAAGCTCGGCTCACGATCAGCGCAGAGCTGGGGCATGAGAGAGAGAGCAGATCACGGCGGTGTATTTAGGTCGGTAGTCGCCGATACTGGCGCCGGTCTATATCTACCGGCCTACTAACTTCTTGGCACCTGCCAAGCAGGAATGCTCGAACGCCAGCTTGAACTCGTCAAGTTCGAGCGTCGTCATTCCGACATCTGCAGACCGACCCACTGCGCGCCACTGTCCAACGGCTTCAACGACCTGGCGCACGACGGCCAACGACTGTTCAGCAGTCAGCGCGAACTGTGAGGCATTCCCCATCAATTGGGCCATGCTTGTGATGGGGCCCGTGTCTTCGCTTAACCATGTTTTGGATTCACGGTCTTTGTCCGGCATCGGATTGACGTCGAACGCCGGCGACAGCTGCCATTGATTGCCGCCCATGTAAAGGAATCCGATGTTTTGCAGGTGGTCGTCGACGTTGGTGATGAGGTGGTTAAACACCAGACGGCGCCACAGTTCTCGAGCGTCGTCCACATAGTTCGCGCAGACCCCTTTCATCACCGCGAGCACCTCGGTGTAAGCGTGGTCAGCTTGTCGACTCGCCTGGAGCAGCGTAGCGCCTGAAATGTAGGGGATGCGCGCATCCTCGGGCGCGCGGTCGAATCGGCGGATGACCGCTACAGGGGTGTCTTGCACAACAGCCACATGGGCATGCGCAGCGTTGATACCTGCCAAGCTCCCGAGCTTGAGCGCAAGGACCTCCGCACGCGTCACACTTCGCTCGTCCTTGATGCTCGGGAACTTACCCAGAGCCAAGAGCCCATCCTGGTCCAGGATGCTGCATTTCGGGCGCACGCCTCCGAGGGAGGTACCCTTGCCTCGCAGATAGGCCAAATCCTTGGCTGTTTCCTTGCCCAGTTCGACCGCTCGTGAAGCCGAAATCATCTTCTCGAGCTCAAGCAATGGCGTTGTCGCGCGCCGGCCGGCAGGTACGGACTCCAGATAAGCGCCATGCCTATCGCGCAAGCGCAAAGCGCCCATGCGGCTGAAGTCATCGACCGCGCAAAGGTAATCGAGCTCGGTCAGCGCGCCCAGCGTTGGGTCATCCTCGCGGCGCTTGGCATGCGCGCGGGCGATGACACGGCGGCCCCAGGCATCCGGCTCGGTGTCCCCTAGCGCGAGAAAGAACAACGAGTCCTCCCTGGTCGCGGCCTTGCGGGTCTGGTACCCCGGCGCAGCCATGAGGTCCGGTGATATGTTGAACGTGTCCTTGTTGTCCAGCCAATCCTGAAAGTAGGCGAACTGCGTGAACACTCGAGGCCCGTTGCGCACAAACACGAGTTTGCCGACGGACGTGCCTACCTTGCCCAGGCACACATCCAGTTCGGTCTTCATGTTTTGTGCCGTGGCACTTGCTCGCGTCGCCATGTCGTGCCAACCCTTCAAAATGCTTTGGGTACCTTACGGCGTTTGCTGTAGACCCGGGTGGGTAGTTCTGCATCCATCAGCGCGAGGCCTACAGAATCAGTCGGCGTGTCGAGAAGCAAGCGCAGTTTCTCCAGTTCCCCAAAGACCTGAAGAGCGCTGCCCAGGAAGGTGAGCGCCGTTCCAGAATGTCCGTCCTCCAGCCGACGTACCGTGCTTACCGAAACGCCCATGCGGGACGCCAAGTCGGCTTGAGACATACCCCGCCGCCGGCGCGCGAGCTCGATGTTCTGGCCTAAGGCCTTGAGAGCACGGTCTACGGGGATGTTGGTAGCAGTCGCCATGTTAAATAGATCTCACAAGAACGATTGTATATCACAAGCGCTCTAATTAGAATAATTACGGCAGACTGACGATCATCTTGCAGGGGTCGCATCGGCAAGCAGGCTCACCCGCCGTAAGCGCTCTGAAAAGAGCACTTACGGCCAATACCGTTGAGATGCCGCCAAGGACTGTGCCTCGGCATTAGACGGGCCCTCGCGCGTCAGCACTGCTGACGGGGGCGCGCGGCTCATCGACCGAATACGGAGGTCAGGATGGAACGAATGAAGCGAAGGAGCGGGTACGCCGAACAAGCGGTGCAACCTCACGCCGCCACCGATCAAGCAACTCCCGGACGCTGCAAGGCATGAATCCTCCGGCAACCATGGCCTTGAACTCCTTGCCTTTGGCCGTGCCATGCGCCTGCGCCTCGGCCTTGGTGGCGAAGGTCGCGTTCCAACTGAGAACGCTGCCAGACGGGTCGGTGACCCTGCACTCGACTTTGTACCGCTTGCCAACTGCTCTGATGTACATCCCTGCCCCCCGACGTTCTGGCGGAAATCTAGCGGAAAAGACCCCTGGAAATGCACGGATTCCGCCGGATTCGTTCCGCCAAACTTTCGAAGCCTGAACTGCCTTTAGCAGGAAAAAACCCGAAAAAAAAGGACTCGTTTCGAGCCCTCTTTTCACATTCTGGTGCGCGGGGCGGGACTCGAACCCGCACATCCTTGCGGACGTCAGGACCTAAACCTGGTGCGTCTACCAATTTCGCCACCCGCGCAGGTGATACGGACTGATGGTTTGCCGATGCGTTGATCGGCAAACCCAGCCTCCGGAATCACCGCGCGCTAGGCCGTACAGCCTACGCTCGATCACCCCGAAAAACGGACGATTCTAGCCGGCCACAGGCCCTCCATGGCCCGGCAGCTGACGGCTGACGCGAAACCAGGCCGCGTACATGGCCGGCAGAGACAGCAGCGTGAGCGCGGTGGCGACGATCAGCCCACCCATGATGGCCACCGCCATCGGCCCCCAGAACACGCTGCGCGTGAGCGGGATCATCGCCAGCACCGCCGCCGCAGCGGTCAACACGATAGGCCGGAAACGCCGCACTGCGGCCTCGACGATCGCGTCCCAGGCCGGCAAGCCGCGGGCGCGGTCCTGCTCGATCTGGTCGATCAGGATCACCGAGTTGCGCATGATCATGCCCATCAGCGCGATCACGCCCAGCAGCGCGACGAAGCCGAAAGGTCGATCCAGCAGCAACAGCGCGCCGGCCACGCCGGCGATGCCCAGCGGCCCGGTCAGGAACACCAGCATCGCGCGCGAAAAGCTTTGCAGTTGCAGCATCAGCAGCGTGAAGATGATGAACAGCATCACCGGAACGCCAGCAGCGATCGAACCCTGCCCCTTGCTGCTTTGCTCCTGCGCACCGGCGATCCGAATGTCGTAGTCCGGCGGCAACTGACGCTTGATGGCCTCGATCTGATCCGCCACGGCACGGGTGATCGTCGGACCTTGCACGCCTTCGATCACATCGCCCTGGACTGTGATCGCGTACTGGCGGCCCTCACGCCACAGCACGCCAGGCTCCCAGCCGAAACCGATGCGGGCGATCTGCGTCAGCGGGATGGCACGCCCGCTGCTGGTGGGCAGGTAGGCGTTGCCGATGTCGGTCAGCACCTTGCGCTCTTGCAGCGGTTGACGCAGCACGATGTCGACCAGCTTGTCGCCCTCTCGGTACTGGCCCACGGTGCTGCCGCTCAAGCCGGTGCGCGCGCTCTGCGCGATCGCCTGGCTGCTTACGCCCAGCGCGCGAGCCTTGTCCTGGTCGATGTCGAGGCGCAGCACCTTGACCTGTTCGTTCCAGTTGTCGTTGACACCGCGCATGCTGGGGTGCGCGCGCAACACCTCCTTGACCTGATCGCCGGCCTGACGGACCAGGTTCAGGTCCGGTCCCATGACCCTGAACTGCACCGGATAGTCCACCGGCGGCCCGTTGGGCAGCACCTTGACGCGGGTGCGCGCTTCGGAAAACTCGGCGGCCAGCAGCGCCGGCAAACTGCTGCGCAGACGCTCCCGCGCAGCCAGGTCCTTGGGCAACAGGATGACCTGGCTGACATTGGTCTGCGGGAAGATCTGGTTGAGCGGCAGGTAGAACCTGGGCACACCGCTGCCGACCCAGGTGGTGACGCTCTCGAGCTCGACCTCCTTCATCATCCTGGCTTCGAAACGTCGTGCCAGCGCCTCGCTCTCACGCTGGCTGCTGCCCTCTGGCAACCACAGGTCGACCAAGATCTCGGGCCGGCTCGAATCAGGGAAAAACTGCTGCTGCACCTTGCCCAGCGCCACGACACCCACGCCGAACAGCGCCACAGTGAGCGCCAGCGTGATCCAGCGGTGGCGCACGCAGGCATTGACCAGCGCGCGAAACCGGTTGTAGAACGGTGTATCGAACAACTCGTGCGCCTCACCGCCTTCGACCTGGGGCCGGGTGTGCAGCAGCCAGGCTCCGAGATAAGGTACGAAGTACACGGACACCAACCAAGAGATCACCAACGCTGCCGAGGTGACAGCAAAGATCGCGAAGGTGTATTCACCGGTCACCGACTTGGCCAGGCCTATCGGTAGGAAGCCGGCGGCGGTGATCAAGGTGCCGGTCAGCATCGGCATCGACGTCACCTCGTACGCAAAAGTAGCCGCACGCATCTTGTCGTAGCCTTCCTCGAGCTTGCGCACCATCATCTCGACCGCGATGATCGCGTCGTCGACGAGCAGGCCCAGCGCGATGATCAGCGAGCCAAGCGAGATCTTGTGCAACCCGACACCCCAGTAGTACATCGTCACGAACGTGATCGCCAGCACCAGCGGGATCGTGATGCCCACGACCATGCCAGGCCAGATGTCGATCCTGAGCTTCCAGGATCCGGGCCGCGTGTGCAGCCCCAGCGCGATGAAGCTGACCAGCAGCACCACGGCCACCGCCTCGATCAGCACATGCACGAACTCGCCGACGGATTTCGACACCGCTGCCGGCTGATCCTGGATCCGCGACAACGTGATGCCAGCAGGCAGGTCGGCGCGGATCGCCTCGACCCGGCTGTTCAAGGCCCGCCCGAGCGCGATGATGTCGCCGCCCTTGGCCATCGACACACCGAGCGCGATCACGGCCTGGCCTTGATGGCGAACTTTGACAGCCGGCGGATCGATCACGCCGCGGCGGATCTCAGCGATATCGGACAACTGAAGCGTGCTGGCCAGACCTGTGGTCGGGTTGATGGCACGGATAGGCAAACGCCGGATGTCGGCGACGGCACCGAAAGCGCCGGCCACCCGCACCTGCAGGTTCTGCGTGCCCGCGTCGAGCAGTCCGGCGCCTTCGACAGCGTTTTGCGCCGCTAACTGGCCGAGCACTTGGTTCATGTCGAGCCCGAGCTGGGCCAGGCGTTGCTGCGAGATCTCGATGAAGATCTTCTCGGCCTGCGCACCGAACACCTCGACCTTCGCAACATCGGGCACGCGCAGCAACTGCGAGCGCAGATTTTCGGCAAAAACACGCAACTCCTCGTCGCCAAAACCGTCCGCCGACAACGCAAAGATCGAGCCGTAGACATCGCCAAAATCGTCGTTGAAGAAAGGGCCCAAGGTGCCTGCAGGCAGCGTGCTGCGCATATCGGCGATCTTCTTGCGCACCTGGTACCAGCTGTTGCTGACCTCCTTGGGCGGCGCGCTGTCCTTCAACTCGAGGATGGTGAATGATTCGCCCGGCTTGGTGTAGCTGCGCACCGTGTCTGCGTAAGGCACCTCCTGCAGCGTGCGCTCGATCTTGTCGGTGACCTGCTCGGCGATCTGCTGCGCGGTCGCGCCGGGCCAGAAAGACTGCACCACCATCGCCCGGAACGTGAAAGGCGGGTCTTCGTCCTGCCCGAGCTGAAAGTAGGCGGCCGCGCCCAGCAACAGCAGCACCACCATCAAGTAGCGGGTGAGTGCGGGATGTTCCAGCGCCCAGCGTGAGATGTTCAGGCGCGGGCGCGCCGGCCCCGGATTGGCATGGTTTGTCATCTGTACGTGCTCCGGACCGGTCAGCGTGACGCCGCCGAAGCGGTCGACGACGCACCAACAGCCGTCACGGCCGTCACGGCCGACGCACCGGGTTCGACATACCAACGCACCTTCTGCCCTTCGGTCAGTGCGTGAACCCCAGCCGTCACCACCACCTGACCCGGTGCCAGACCGCCACCGATCAGCATCAGATTGCCGTCGGCACCAGCCACCTCCACCCGCTGGGCTCGCACCACCATGGTCGCGCGGTCGACCAACCAGACCATCGAATACCCGCCTTGCTGGAACAGCGCAGGCAAGGGCAGCTTGATCACACCGGCGAGCGCAGGCGCATCGATCAGTACGCTGGCAGTCTGGCCCAGACGCAGCGTTGTGGCACCGATATCAGCTTTGACCAAGAAAGTGCGGGTCACCGGGTCGGCAGCGGCAGACACCTCGCGCACCGTGGCCGGCAGCAGCGCGTCGCTGGCGCCCCAAGGGCGTAGCTTGAGCGCACCGGGGCGACCCAGCAGCGACCGAAGTGCTGCGGCCCGATCTTCGGGCACGCTGAAGACCGCGTCACGCGGCCCGTCGTGGGCCAAGCGAAGCACCGGGGTGCCAGCGGCCAGCACCGCACCCGGCTCGGCTTCGATGGCGGTCACCACGCCTGATACGTCCGCGGTGAGCACGGCATAGCTGGCCTGGTTGTTCTGTACGCCAGCCTGTGCCCTGGCTTGTTCGGCCTGTGCCCGGCTGGTCTTGAGCATGGCCTCGCGGCGCTCGAGTTCCAGGCTGCTGACAAAGCCCTGGTCGCGCAAGGACTTGTAGCGCTTGAATTCAGCCTCGCTCAACTCGAGTTGTGCGTTGGCCGTGTTCACGGTTGCCTGCGCCACATCCTGACCCAATCGCAGGTCACTGGCGTCGATCTTCGCCAGCGTCTGGCCGGTCTTGACCAGATCACCCAGATTGGCCGTTCGAAGCACCAGCTTGCCGCCAACGCGAAACGCCAGCCGTGATTCGGTGCGGGCCCGAATTTCGGCGGCGTACTCTTGCTGCAAGGCGCTGACACCGGCTTGCAAGCTGAGGGTTCGAACCGCACGTACCGGCTCTTCGACGGGCGGGGCTTTGGTGCAAGCCGTCAGGATGGGCAGGATCAGCAAGGGCAAGAAACGAAGACGCATGGGAGGAGAAGCCTTGGGGGAGAGCGCAGCGGGTAGGTCATAGAATTAGTGACCGATTAGTCAGTAATATAGAAGTCCTGTCAGCGCCTGTCAATCGGCGAGCCCATCGCTCTTCAACTGCGCGCGCCGGGCAGCGCGACAATCGGCGCGGTGAGCGTCAACCATTACGAAAACTTTCCGGTCGCCTCGGTGCTGTGCCCGCCCGCTCTGCGCGCGCCAGTGCGGGCGATCTACCACTTTGCGCGCACCGCCGACGACCTGGCCGACGAGGGCGTAGCCAGCGTGGCCGAGCGCCGAGCCAGTCTGGCGAACTACCGCGAGGCGCTCCGGGCCGCGGCCGCGGGCCAGTTGCCGGCGGGGCCATGGTCACCAGTCTTCGTCCCATTGGCCCAGGCAATGCGGGCGCATCACTTGCCACTGAGCCTGCTCGAGGACCTGTTGTGCGCCTTCGAACAAGACGCCGGCAACCCACACTACCTCGACCGAGCGCAGTTGCTCGACTACTGCAGGCGCTCAGCCAACCCGATTGGGCGGCTGATGCTGCACCTGGCCGGTGTGCACGACGAGGTCTCGCTGACGCAGTCAGATGCGATTTGCAGCGCGCTGCAACTGATCAACTTCTGGCAAGACGCCAGCGTCGATCTGCCGCGCGGCCGCCACTATGTGCCCGTCGCTGATGCTCGGCGCCACGGCCTGGATCTGGATGACTTGCGTTGGGGTGCCGACAATCCGGCCACCCAGGCCCTGCTGCGAGAGCTCTGCCTGTGGGCGGCCGCGCTGATGAGCGAAGGCGCACCGCTGACCTGGCGGGTGCCGGGCCGGCTCGGCTGGGAGCTGCGGCTGGTGGTGCAAGGCGGCCTTCGCATCCTTGAGAGAATCGGCCAGATGCAGTACCGCACCCTCAGCCAGCGCCCTGCCCTGCGCGCGCAAGACTTGCCCGTGATGCTGTGGCGCGCCTTGCGCATGCGGGCTGGCCTGCATACGCCCGGTTTTGCACTGCCCTGAACCCGCCGCGATGAACCCTCAGCAATATGTCCAGCAAAAGGCCGCGGCCAGCGGTTCATCGTTCTATTACGCGTTCCTGTTCCTGCCACCGCCGCGCCGCGCTGCGATAACGGCTTTCTACGCCTTCTGCCGCGAGGTCGACGACGTGGTCGACGAGATGCGTGACGCCAGCGTTGCCGCCACCAAACTGGCCTGGTGGCAACAGGAAGTGGCGCGCAGCTTCGCCGGCAGCCCGTCGCATCCTGTGATGCAGGCGCTAACACCTCATGCCTCAGCTTTCGGCATCACTGCCGACCACTTGCTGGCAGTGATCCAAGGCTGCCAGATGGATCTGGACCAGACACGCTACCTCGACTTCCAGGGCTTGCAGCGCTACTGCGAACTCGTGGCGGGCGTTGTTGGCGAGGTGGCGGCGCGAATCTTCGGTCACACCGAGCCGGCAACTCTGGCCTACGCGCACCGACTGGGGCTGGCGCTGCAGCTGACCAACATCATTCGGGATGTCGGCGACGATGCGCGGATGGGCCGCATCTACCTACCGGTGACTGAATTGCAGCGATTCGATGTCAAGGCCCACGAGATCCTCCAACGCGAGTCGCCCTGGGGCTACAGCGAGCGGTTCTCAGCACTGATGCGATTCCAGGCTGAGCGCGCTCACCAAACCTACGACCAAGCAATGAGCTTGCTGCCTGACGCCGATCGGCTGACGCAAAAGCCAGGTCTGATGATGGCCAACATCTACCGCAGCCTGCTGCGCGAGATCGAGGCCGACGGTTTCCAGGTGCTGCACCAGCGCACCTCGCTGACACCGCTGCGCAAGCTGTGGATTGCGCTACTGACCCACTGGCGCGGACGGTGAACCCAACGGGCCGACCAGCCCGAAGGATTGCGGTCGTGGGCGCAGGCTGGGCCGGACTCGCCGCTGCGGTCGAGACGGTCCGACAAGGCGCTCAGGTCACACTGTTCGAGATGGCGCACGCAGCCGGAGGCCGAGCGCGACGGGTCAGCACCACCGCGGGTGATTTCGACAACGGCCAGCACATCCTGATCGGCGCGTACAGCGCCACGCTGGCGCTGATGCGCAGTGTTGGCGCCGACCCCCAAGCGCTGCTGCTGCGCCAGCCCTTGACCTTGACTTACCCCGACGGACAAGGCCTGCGATTGCCGACAGGCCCGCCAATGCTGGCATTCGTCCGCGCCGTTGTGGGTGCCCAGGGCTGGCGCTGGTCACACCGGCTCGCACTGTTGCGCGCAGCGACAGGCTGGTTGCTCAAAGGATTCGATTGCGACCCGCAGCTGTCGGTGCAGCAACTGTGCGCTGGCCTGCCCGCAGCTGTGCTGCAGGACTTGGTCGAGCCCTTGTGCGTGGCCGCGCTCAACACACCTGCCGAACAAGCCAGCGCGCGCGTGTTCCTGCGGGTGCTGCAAGACGCGCTGTTTGCTGGCCGAGGCAGCGCCGACCTGTTGTTGCCCACAGCGCCGCTGTCGGCCTTGCTGCCCGATCCGGCTTGGTCCTGGCTGCTGGCCGCCGGTGCGGACTGCCGGGCCGGCTGGCGTGTTCAATCGCTGCGGCGCGACGGCGCCGCTTGGCAACTCGACGGCGAAGCCTTCGACGGCGTGGTGCTGGCCTGCAGCGCCAAGGAAGCTGCCCGACTGGCCGCACCCGTAGACCCGCGCTGGGCTGACAAAGCCGCCGCGCTGCGCTATGAGCCCATCGTCACGGTCTACCTGGCCGACCCGGCGCTGCACCTGCCCCAAGCCATGCTGTCGCTACGCACCGGCGATCATGCGCCGGCGCAGTTCGTGTTCGACCTGGGTTTGCTGGGCGCCCGCCCGGGCTGCTTTGCCTTCGTCGTCAGCGGCGCCGCACCCTGGCTAAACCAGGGCTTGGCGGCCTGCGGCCAGGCGGTGCTGCAACAGGCTCGCAGCGAGTTTGCCGGCGCTTTCATGGCCGCAGACGCCGTACAACACCTTAGCGCCGAACGCCGGGCCACCTTTGCCTGCACGCCAGGCCTGGACCGGCCGCCAACGGCCATCGCGCCTGCCCTGGTGGCCGCGGGCGATTACATCGCCGGCGCGTACCCCGCCACGCTGGAGGGGGCGGTACGTTCAGGCATCGCAGCAGCGCAGGCCTTGACCTGACGCCCAGGCATCAACTCTGCGATCAACACAGTGGTTTGACATCACAGTCGGCTCCACACCACACCACAATGTCAATTGGCATTTCGCCATGCAAAAATGGAGAGTCTCTCCAGGACAACATGATGAATCCCAAGAAAGACAGCCAGACGCCAGCGATTCAAGTGATCGAGCGCCTGTTTTCGCTGCTCGACGCCTTGGCTGCCCAACAAGACCCGGTCTCGCTCAAGCAGCTGAGCGAGACCACCGGGCTGCATCCATCCACAGCACACCGCATCCTCAACGATCTGGCCATCGGCAGGTTGGTTGACAGGCCCGAGGCTGGCAGTTACCGCCTGGGCATGCGCTTGCTCGAGCTCGGCAACCTGGTCAAAGCCAGGCTGGACGTTCGGGACGCGGCGCTGGGCCCGATGCGTGAGTTGCACAAGCTGACGCACCAGCCTGTGAACTTGTCAGTGCGCCAGGGTGACGAGATCGTCTACATCGAGCGCACCTACAGCGAACGCTCGGGCATGCAGGTGGTGCGCGCAGTGGGTGGTCGGGCGCCGCTGCACCTGACCTCGGTGGGCAAACTGTTTCTCGCACACGACGACCCGCAGCGCGTGCGCGCTTATGCAACCCGCACCGGACTGGCTGGCCACACCCGCAACAGCATCACCGAACTACCTGCGCTAGAACGAGAACTCGCTCAGGTACGGCAACACGCGCTGGCCAGGGACAACGAGGAACTTGAACTCGGTGTGCGCTGCATGGCCGCAGGCATCTTTGACGACCAGAGCCGCTTGATCGCAGGCTTGTCGATCTCGGCGCCAGCTGATCGGCTGGAGGAGAGTTGGGCTGACCGTGTCAAATCAACCGCCGCACAGATTTCGACCTCGCTCGGCCACCGGGGGGCCTGAACCCGCTCGGTGGCTGCAGGGGGCTCAGGAGCTTCGGCGCGCCAGACTGGCTTGAGCTGCCGAATCACCCACCCACTTGCGGATGCGCTCGGCATCCCCGATGCGAGAGTACTTGCCGGCTGAGTCCAGCAACACCATGATCAGCTTGCGGCCGGCCATCTTGGCCTGGATCACCATGCAACGACCCGCCTCGGAGATGTAGCCCGTCTTCTGCAGCCCGATGTCCCACTGCGGGTTGCGAACCAGCCCATTCGTGGTGTGAAACTGCATCATTCGCTTGCCCACGGCCACTTGCGCCTCTTGCGAGGTAGAGAGCTCGCGCAGCAGCGGCACCTGATGCGCCTCTTTGACCAGCACGGCCAGGTCTTGCGCGCTTGACTGGTTCTTGCTCGACAGGCCGGTCGGCTCGGCATAGTGCGTGTCGCGCATGCCCAAAACGGAAGCCTTCTGGTTCATCGCCATAACAAATGCCGCCAATCCACCAGGATAGTGGCGGCCCAACGCGTTGGCAGCCCGGTTCTCCGATGACATCAGCGCCAGGTGCATCATCTCGCCCCGCGTCAGTTGGGTGCCGACCGCCAAGCGCGACCGGCTGCCTTTTTCAGTGTCAACGTCATCTTGGGAGATGGTCAACACATCGGCCATCGACTGCTGGCTTTCGGTGATCACCAGACCGGTCATCAACTTGGTGATCGAGGCAATCGGCAACACCGCACCGGGATTTTTGGAAAACAACACCTCGTTGGTGTCCTGATCGATGACCAAGGCCACGCTGGATTTCAGCGCCAAGGCATCGACTCCAGCGTGCAGGCCCTGGATCGAGCCAAAGCTGGCTTGCGCAGGCACTTCAGCACGGGCGACCAAGCGACGAGCAGGGCGATTCACTTTGACCTTGTTCTTGCCGGTCTTGGCCTGCGTGACAGGCTTTTGGGCCACTGGCTTTTGGGCCACTGGCTTGTGGGTCACGACCTTGCGTGTCACGACCTTGCGTGTCACGACCTTGCGGGCTGCTGGCGCTTCTCCTGCGGCCGGCTCGGCATGTGCCTGCACTGGGCTGCCCAGGAGCAGCACGATGCACAAGCCCAGCAGCAATGGTGGCATTGACAATTTCATGGAGCTCCGCACGAGAATGGGAAAATTCTGCAGTCGCAGTGTATGCGACCTCAAAAATATGCGCAAGATCAAAAGCTTGCGTGGACTTTTTCAAGTGAAACGCTGACTCATCCCTGCGCTGCGACGCGCTCGACGTTGGCGTGCAGGCGCTCGAGCTGACGGGCGATGCGCAGCTTTTCGTCTCGCGTCATCGAGGCGCCCGGCGACTGCTCGCCGTCGCGCAAAGTGGTGTCGAAAATAATTAGTTTTTCGGTCACGGACAGGCTCCTCGAAGCTTGTTCAGCCCATGGTCGCAGCAGCGTCGAGCGCGATGCCGCATCGCAGCAGACCCGAAGTCACCGCCTTCATCGAGGCGGTGAGTATGTTGGCATCAATGCCAACACCGAACAAGGTGCGGGTGTCGCCGATGCGCATTTCCAGGTAGGCCGCGGCGCGGGCCTGGGCACCGCTACCGATCGAATGCTCGTGGTAGTCCAGCACCGCCACGGCGCAGCCGGTGGCTCGCTGCAGTCCATCGACAAAGGCCGCGACCGGACCTGCGCCCTGGCCTTGCAAGTTCAGCACCCGGCCGGCAGCGCGTACGGTGACGCTCAGGTCCACCAAGCCATTTTCGTGTTCGATGATGCGTTGGCGATCGAGTTGGACCTGATCGGCACCGAGCCGGTACTCGCTCTCGAACAAGGCCCAGATGTCGGCTGCATTGAGCTCGCGACCGTCCACATCCATCACCGCCTGCACCGCCGTAGAAAACTCGATCTGCAATCGGCGCGGCAACTCCAAACCATAGTCGGCCTCAAGCAAGTAGGTGATGCCCCCCTTGCCCGACTGGCTGTTGACCCGGATCACCGCGTCATAGCTGCGACCCAGGTCCTTGGGGTCGATCGGCAGGTAAGGCATGTCCCAGATCTCGTCCTCACGCCGAGCGGCAAATGCCTTCTTGATCGCATCCTGGTGCGAACCCGAAAACGAGGTGTAGACCAGATCGCCCACATAAGGGTGACGAGGATGTACCGGCAACTGATTGCAGTGCTCGACGGTGCGGCGGATGTCGTCGATGTCGGAGAAGTCCAACCCTGGGTGGACGCCTTGGGTATAGAGATTGAGCGCGATGTTGACCAGGTCGACATTGCCGGTGCGCTCGCCGTTGCCAAAGAGACAACCTTCGACCCGGTCCGCGCCAGCCATCAGTGCGAACTCACCCGCTGCCGTGCCGGTGCCGCGGTCGTTGTGGGGATGAACCGACAGCACCACACTGTCGCGGCGCTCGATGTGACGGTGCATCCACTCGATCATGTCGGCGAAGATGTTGGGCATCGAATGCTCAACCGTCGAAGGCAGGTTGATGATGCAAGGCCGCGACGGCGTGGGCTGCCAGACCGCCGTCACCGCATCGACCACCCGCTTGCTGAAAGCCAGCTCGGTGCCCGAAAACATCTCCGGCGAGTACTCGAAGGTCCAGTCGGTATCGGGCTGCAGGGCAGCCAGGTCGCGCACCATGGTGGCATGGGTGGTCGCCAACTCGACGATGCCGTCCTCATCAAGCCCCAGCACCACGCGCCGCATCACCGGTGCGGTGGCGTTGTAGAGGTGGACGATGGCGCGCGGCACACCGACCATGGCCTCGAAAGTCCGACTGATCAGATGGTCGCGCGCCTGCGTCAGCACCTGGACCGTGACATCTTCAGGGATCAGCCGCTGATCGATCAGCAGGCGAACGAAATCGAAGTCAGCCTGAGATGCCGAAGGGAAACCGACCTCGATCTGCTTGAAGCCGATACGCACCAGGGTCTTAAACATGCGCAGCTTGCGCGCCGGATCCATCGGTTCGATCAGCGACTGGTTGCCGTCACGCAGATCGACGCTGCACCACAACGGTGGTGCGGACAACACGGCGTCGGGCCAGCGCCGGTCGGTCAGGTGTACCGGAGGGAATGCGCGGTACTTGGTGGCTGGTTTTTCGAGCATGGGCATGGAAATCTCCTGGGGGGGGTTGTTTGCGCCGCAGCTCGATCGGGGACTCTGAAAAATGAAACGGCCCGCTGCGTTGCGCTGGGCGGGCCGTAGATCCGGAATTCAAACGTGGATGCTCAGCGCGCCAAGTGCACCTTTAGTAGTAGTAGCTCGGCAGGGGCTGAACGAATCGTCATAGGTAAAGAATATAGCACGGGATTTCAGCGATGCAGGCCTCGTTCGTCGGGCTCGTCGGTCGATGTGGCGATCACACTGACCGGCGTGCCCTTCATGCGGCGGTAGATGTACATGCCATAGCCCGACAGACCGTACAGGATGAACAGGCCGAACAGCATGCCCGGCACATGCAGGTTGATCAGAGCGATGCCCAGCGCGATCGCAACGATCGTGATGAAAGGCACCGACCGCTTCAGGCCGAAATCCTTGAAGCTGTAGAAAGGCACGTTGGTCACCATCGTCAGGCCGGCAAACAAGGTCAGACCAAAGGTCGTCCAGACCAGCCAGGGAATGTCGCGAATGCCTTCACGAAAACCGGCATCGTCCATGATCCAGATGAAGCCTGTGACGAGCGCCGCCGCAGCAGGGCTGGGCAGGCCTTGAAAGAAGCGCTTGTCGACGGTGCCGATGTTGGTGTTGAAGCGCGCGAGTCGCAGCGCAGCACAGGCGCAGTACACAAAGGCAGCCACCCAGCCCAGCTTGCCCAAGCCTCGCAATGCCCATTCGTAGACGATCAGCGCCGGCGCAGCGCCGAAGCTGACCATGTCCGACAGGCTGTCCATCTGCTCGCCGAAAGCGCTCTGGGTGTTCGTCATCCGTGCAACGCGGCCGTCCAGGCTGTCGAGCACCATCGCACAAAAAACACCGATCGCCGCATTGTCAAAGCGACCGTTCATCGCCATCACGATCGAATAAAACCCCCCGAACAACGCCGCCAGCGTGAACAGATTGGGCAGCACATAGATGCCTTTGCGGCGCTGCCTGGGTGGCGGCTCTGCGGTTTCGGTGTCATCGCCGGATTCCAGGGGTTCATTCATAGCCAGCAAGCATACCCCAGGGCCACCAACGACAAGGGCCGCACGAGGCGGCCCTTGAGGCAACGCGAAAAACGATCAGTTGCGGGTCTTGTCGACCAACTTGTTGGCCTTGATCCAGGGCATCATCGCGCGCAGCTTTTCACCGACGACCTCGATCTGGTGCTCTTCGGTCAGGCGGCGGCGCGAGATCAGCGTGGGCGCACCGGCCTTGTTCTCGAGGATGAAGCTCTTGGCGTACTCACCCGTCTGGATGTCGGAGAGCATCTGCTTCATCGCCTTCTTGGTCTCGGACGTCACGACCTTGGGCCCAGACACGTACTCGCCATATTCGGCGTTGTTCGAGATCGAGTAGTTCATGTTGGCGATGCCGCCTTCGTAGATCAGGTCGACGATCAACTTGAGCTCGTGCAGGCATTCGAAGTAGGCCATCTCTGGCGCGTAACCGGCTTCGACCAGGGTCTCGAAGCCCGCCTTGATCAGCTCGACGGTGCCACCGCACAGCACGGCCTGCTCGCCGAACAGGTCGGTCTCGGTCTCTTCACGGAAGTTGGTCTCAATGATGCCGGCCTTGCCGCCGCCATTGGCCGCCGCATAGCTCAGCGCCAGATCACGCGCCTTGCCGGTCTTGTCGGCATGCACGGCGATCAGGTGCGGCACACCGCCCCCTTGGGTGTAGGTGTTGCGCACGGTGTGACCCGGGGCCTTGGGCGCGACCATCCAGACGTCGATGTCCTCGCGCGGCACGACCTGACCGTAGTGGACGTTGAAGCCGTGTGCAAAGGCCAGCGAGGCGCCGGCCTTCATGTTCGAAGCAACGTCAGCGTTGTAGACGGCGGCGATCTGCTCGTCAGGCAGCAGCATCATCACCACGTCAGCAGTCCTGACCGCATCGGCGATCTCGGCCACCTTCAGGCCAGCCTTCTCGGCCTTGGACCAGGAAGCCCCGCCCTTGCGCAGCGCCACAGTGACCTTGACACCCGAATCGTTGAGATTCTGGGCGTGGGCATGGCCTTGCGACCCGTAGCCGATGATTGTGACGCTCTTGCCCTTGATAAGGCTGAGGTCGGCGTCTTTGTCGTAATAGACCTTCATGGTATTTCCTTGGGTGTTAGAGGTGAAAGTAGCTCGGACTGTTTTCGTCAAGTGGACGCCACGGATCCGGCTCGGCCGTTGGCGTCTCCCCTCGAGGGGGAAGGCAGCCGCAAAGCTGCCCTCGGGGGTGGGTCAAACTCGCAGGATGCGCTCGCCGCGGCCGATGCCGCTGGCACCGGTGCGCACGGTCTCGAGAATCGCGGTGCGGTCGATGGCCTCGATGAAGGCATCGAGCTTGCCTGTGTCGCCGGTCAACTCGAGCGTGTAACTCTTCTCGGTGACGTCGATGATGCGACCGCGAAAGATGTCGGCCATGCGCTTCATCTCCTCGCGCTCCTTGCCCACCGCGCGCACCTTGATCAGCATCAGTTCACGCTCGGTGTAGCTGCCTTCGGTCAGATCCACCACCTTGACCACCTCGATCAGGCGATTCAAGTGCTTGGTGATCTGCTCGATCACCTCGTCCGACCCCGTCGTGACGATGGTCATGCGTGACAGCGAGCCATCCTCGGTCGGCGCGACCGTCAGGCTCTCGATGTTGTAGCCGCGGGCAGAAAAAAGCCCCACCACACGCGAGAGGGCGCCGGGCTCGTTTTCGAGCAGCACGGCAATGATGTGTTTCATGGATATTCCTGGGTTGGCAGGGTTCTTCGACGCAGGCGGCGGTAACCGCAAGCTCTTGACCACACCACTCAAACACTTAGAAATGAAAAAATCACTCAAACCAATGTTTTCAGTGACTCACAACCCCTGCAGCGGTAACCGCAAGGGTCTGAGCCACTGCGCATCGATCACAGGTCTTCTGACCCCAACAGCATCTCGCTGATGCCCTTGCCCGCCTGCACCATCGGCCAGACATTCTCGGTCTGGTCGGTACGGACATCGAGAAAGACCGTGCGGTCCTTCAGACGGAGCATCTCCTTGAGCGCAGGCTCCACCTCGGACGGCTTCTCGATCTTGATGCCGACATGGCCATAGGCCTCGGCCAACTTGACGAAGTCAGGCAGCGCATCCATGTAGCTGTGCGAATAGCGGCCACCATAGTCGATCTGCTGCCACTGACGCACCATACCGAGGTAGCGGTTGTTCAGAGAGACCACCTTGACCGGCGTGCGGTACTGCTGACAGGTGGACAACTCCTGGATACACATCTGGATCGAACCCTCGCCGGTGATGCAGAACACTTCGGACTCGGGTTTGGCCAGCTTGATCCCCATCGCATAAGGCAGTCCCACGCCCATCGTGCCCAGCCCACCGGAATTGATCCAGCGCCGCGGTTGTTCGAAGCGGTAGTACTGCGCAGCCCACATCTGGTGTTGGCCGACGTCGCTGGTGATGTAGGTGTCGATATCGCGGGTCAACTCACACAGCGTCTCGACGACGAACTGCGGCTTGATCACATCGTCGCTACGCTTGTAGACTAGGCATTCCCGCTTGCGCCACTCGTTGATCTGGCTCCACCAGGACGACAAGGCCGGGGCGTCTGGCCGCACCTGCGACTCCTTGACGTAGGCGATCATCTCCAGCAATACGTCCTTGGTATCGCCGACGATCGGGATGTCGACCTTCACACGCTTGGAGATCGACGACGGGTCGATGTCGACATGGATGATCTTGCGCTCGACCGAGGCGAAATGCTTGGGGTTGCCGATCACCCGGTCGTCAAAGCGCGCGCCGACGGCAAGCAACACGTCGCAGTGCTGCATCGTCATGTTGGCTTCGTAGGTGCCGTGCATGCCGAGCATGCCCAGAAACTTGGGGTCGGACGAAGCGATCGCCCCCAAACCCATCAAGGTGTTGGTACAGGGGAACCCCAGCAGGTCGGCCAGTTCGCGCAATTCAGCCGAAGCATTGCCCAGAATCACGCCGCCGCCGGTATAGATGTACGGCCGCTTGGCCGCAAGCAGCAGTTGCATGGCCTTGCGGATCTGCCCGCCATGCCCCTTCTTGACCGGGTTGTACGAGCGCATCTCCACCTTGTCCGGGTAGGAGAAGGCACAGGTATTGAGCGAAACATCCTTCGGAATATCCACCACCACCGGCCCGGGCCGGCCGGTGCGGGCGATGTGGAAGGCTTTCTTCATGGTCAGCGCCAGGTCGCGAACGTCCTTGACCAGAAAATTGTGCTTGACGATCGGCCGCGTGATGCCGACGGTGTCGCACTCCTGAAAGGCATCGAGACCGATAGCCGGTGTCGGCACTTGACCCGTGATGATGACCATCGGGATCGAGTCCATGTACGCCGTGGCGATACCGGTGACGGCATTGGTCACACCGGGACCGCTTGTGACCAGGGCTACACCAACTTCGCCAGTTGCGCGGGCGTAGCCATCGGCGGCATGCACGGCGGCCTGCTCATGGCGTACCAAGACATGATGGATCGTGTCCTGCTTGTAGAGCGCATCGTAGATATAGAGCACTGCCCCACCAGGGTAGCCCCACATGAACTTGACGTTCTCAGCCTGCAGGCAGCGAACCAGAATTTCAGACCCGTTGGGGTCCGACGGAAGGGAAGGGGATTGCGGCGACGCCATCGAGGCGCGCTTGACATCCGCGGCAGACATGTCCATTGAGAACCTTTGTGAATTTCTCTGACGAAAATCCATCGGTGCGCCTCCTCGCACCCTCGTGGGGTGGACTCAGAGCCTGCGCGATCAAAAACTAGAGGCTCCCTGGGGTAGGCGAGCCCGCTTCAGACCAGTGACGCTTTGTGCGAAGCAGCATTATTGCATCAGTCGACAACCGCATCCCGCTCCAGCGGCAGGCCACCACCACAGGATGCCATAATCCTGGGCGGTTTATGGCCGCGACCACCACCTGGTACAGCGGGTCAGTCTTGGCGAGCGACAAAGAACTAGCGGATTTCCTCAAGAGCGTAGAGAAGCGCGCCTTCAAGCGCACCGTGTACGCGGTGCGTGATGAGGATGCGGCGCTCGACGTGGTACAGGACTCCATGATCCGCTTGGCCGGAAAGTACGCCGACCGCCCAGCCGCCGAATTGCCTTTGCTGTTCCAGCGCATCCTGTCGAACGCGACGATGGACTGGTTTCGCCGTCAGAAGGTGCGAAATTCAGTGCTGAAGAACATGTCAGACTTTGACTTGGGCTCAGGCGACGATGAATTCGACTTGCTGGAGAGCCTGGAGTCTGCCGAAGGCATGCTGGGCGCCGAAAGCGCTGCCGACACGGTGTCCCGGTCACAGATCTTGCTAGTGATCGAAGCACAGATCGCCGAATTGCCCGGACGTCAACGGGAAGCATTCCTGCTGCGTTACTGGGAGGAGCTTGATGTTGCCGAAACGGCATCGGTGATGGGTTGCTCTGAGGGGAGCGTGAAGACGCATTGCTTCAGAGCTGTGCAAGCCCTGGCCACGGCACTTCGAATCAAGGGAATCACGCCATGAAAACAGTCAATCATCTGCAGCTGGCACCGCCCGCTGCATCGCATATCGAGTCACTTGAAGGTCAAGTGGCCCTGCTGATTGCTGCCCGATTGAACAGTGGCAGTGAGGCGCTGCCGCACGATATTACCGAGCGCTTGCGCTTCGGTCGTGAGCGTGCGTTGGCACTGGCCTTGCAGCAACGACGTGCCGCATCAACGGTGGCGGCGCCGGCTTATGTTGGCAAGTCAGGTTCGGCCGCTTTGCTGGGCGGGCCGCCATCGATGTGGTTGCGACTGGCATCGGCGCTGCCGCTGGCCATGCTGGTGGCGGGCTTGGTGTTGATCCAACACCACCACGACTTCGAGCAGATCAACGCCGCAGCCGAGATCGACAGCGCGTTGCTGGCCGATGAGTTGCCGCCAGCCGCTTATCGCGACCCGGGATTTTCCGAATTCCTGCGCGACACCGAAGCGCCTTGACCCGGGATTGAATCCGTGGCTCTTCGCTTTTTGCTCGGCTTGCCGATCATTTCGATGGTCTTGATCGCTGCGGCTGGGTCAGCGCTGGGTCAGACACCGGCAGCCGCAGCCTCCGGCACAGCCAGTCGAGCGGCAAGTTCAGGCCCCTCTTGGAGCCGTCTGACCCCTCAACAGCGCAGCGCATTGCTGCCGCTGGAGCGGGATTGGTCCAGCATCGACGCACCACGCAAGACCAAATGGCTTGAGGTGGCGGCGCGTTTTCCTGCCATGCCGGCTGCAGACCAAAAGCGTGTGCAAGAGCGCATGGCCGAGTGGGCGCGCATGACACCCTCGGAGCGAGGCCGCGCCAGGCTGTCGTTCCAGGAGTCCAAGCAATTCTCCCCCGAGCAAAAGCAGGCCCACTGGGAGGCCTACCAGGCGCTGCCAGACAATGAGCGTCGCGCGCTGGCCGACCGAAACCAGCCCAGCACCGTTAACAAACCGGCCAGTACGGCATCGGCCAAGCAAAGCCGTGCTGCCTCGGCTACCTCGACAAGCGGCACAAAGGCCGTGACGCCCACGCTGACGCAAGCCAAACCGGGTGCCACGACCAGCCTGATGACCGCCACCATCGACCCGCCAGCGCACCACCGCCCGGGTCAACCCAAAATTGCAGCCAAGCCCGGTCTGGTGGACCCCAGCACCCTGCTTCCGCAAAGCGGACCCCAGGCGGCGGCGTCAGCGACCAACCGCCCATGACGGAGCGAGGCCGGCCCAAGGCTGGTGCTGCAAGCGAAGAAAGCACCAATTTAGCCCCCATTGGCATGCAGGCGCCACCGCTGAGCCGCAGGCTGGCTGCGTTTGTCTATGAAGGTGTCTTGCTGTTCGGCGTGACGATGGCAGCGGGCTATGCCTATGCCAGCTTGACCCAACAACGCCATGCGCTAGTAGGCAAAGCGGGTCTGCAAGCATTCCTGTTCGTCGTGCTGGCGATCTATTTCAGCTGGTTCTGGTCGCGCGGCGGCCAGACCGTGGCGATGAGAGCCTGGCATATACGTCTCGTCAGATTGGACGGTCGGGCCGTGCCGCAAGGACAGGCCTTGCTGCGTTACGTACTGGCCTGGCTGTGGTTCATGCCGGCGCTGGCGACCGCCTACAGCGCCAAGCTCCAAGGCAGTGCGGCCGTCAGCGGCCTGGTGATCGCTGGTGTGCTGGCCTATGCAGGCCTGGCTTGGTTGAGGCCGGATCGCCAGTTTTGGCACGACGCGGTCTGCGGCACGCGCCTGGTCAATTGGCGGCCCAGTTCAACGAACAAGGCGCCCGACAGCATCGACAAGCGACCCGATGCCTGAGAACTCCCCGCCCATTCCTATCTCGGTTTGCGTCTACTGCGGATCACGCCTGGGCAACAAGCCTGGCTACCAGGCCTTGGCACAGGCCTTGGGCACTGCCATCGGCAAGCGTGGCTGGCAGTTGGTGTACGGAGGCGGCCGTGCCGGGCTGATGGGCACGGTGGCAGACGCAACGCTCAAAGCAGGCGGTCGGGTGGTCGGCGTGATCCCTGAGTCGCTGATGAAGCTCGAAGTCGGACATGCCGGGCTGACAGAGTTGCACGTGGTCAACAGCATGCACAGCCGCAAACAACTGATGGCCGAACGGTCTGACGCCTTCATCGCGATGCCTGGCGGCATCGGCACTTTTGAGGAGTTGTTCGAGGTCTGGACCTGGCGCCACCTGGGATACCACGACCGCCCCTTGGGGCTGCTCGACACCGAGGGCTACTGGTTGCCGATGATGGCTTTCCTGCAGCATTCGGTCGCTGAAGGTTTCATGGGCGCCGACCAGATGGCTATGCTGCGGGTCGATGACGACATCGAACGATTGCTCGATGCGATGGTCGCAGATTCAGGCACCAATTCTGGCGTCGATTTCACCCGAATCTAGTCCTGGAACTGGACGCCCAGGGCCTCTGACAGCCCGGCGCCAATTCAATACCCCGATGGTCAGACAGCAGCCTCATCGGTCTCGCCCGTGCGGATGCGAACCACTTGCTCGACCGAGGTCACAAAAATCTTGCCATCACCGATCTTGCCGGTTTTGGCCGCCTTGACGATGGCCTCCAGGCAACGGTCGACATCGCTGTCCTTGACCACCACCTCAACCTTGACCTTGGGCAAAAAGTCAACGACGTACTCGGCACCACGGTAGAGCTCGGTGTGGCCTTTTTGACGGCCAAACCCTTTGACCTCGGTGACGGTGAGGCCCGAAACACCGACATCGGCCAAGGCTTCGCGTACCTCTTCGAGCTTGAAGGGCTTGATGATGGCGGTGATTTGTTTCATGGCGAGCTCCAGCGACGAATGTTCGAGACCTTCAATTTAAGCACGGAACTTCGAGGTGATGGGGTAGCGCCAGTCACGGCCAAACGCCCTGTGCGTGATGCGTATGCCCACCGGTGACTGGCGCCGCTTGTATTCATTGATCTTGATCAGTCGGGTGACCCGCTCAACATCGGCGCTGGCATAACCCGCAGCGACGATCTCGGCGATCGACTGGTCTTCCTCCATGTAGCGCGCAAGAATCCCGTCGAGCACCTCATACGGCGGCAGGCTGTCCTGGTCGGTCTGGTCCGGCCGAAGCTCAGCAGAAGGAGGGCGAGTGATGATGCGCTCAGGGATCACCGGGCCAATGCTGCCGTCGGCACGCCGACTCGGCTGCCGGTTCTTCCACTCGCACAGCCTGTAGACCAAGGTCTTGGCCACGTCCTTGATCACCGCGAAGCCGCCAGCCATGTCACCGTACAAGGTGCAGTAACCGGTGGCCATCTCGCTCTTGTTGCCAGTGGTCAGCACGATGGACCCGAACTTGTTGGACAAGGCCATCAGCAAGGTGCCACGGATGCGGGCCTGGATATTCTCCTCGGTAGCGTCTTCGGCCAGCCCGGCGAATTCGGCCGCCAGACTGCCGCGGAAGGCCTCGAACATCGGCAGGATCGCGATCTCGTCATAGCGCACACCCAAGCGCTGGGCCATCTCACGGGCATCGATCCAGGAGATGTCGGCGGTGTACGGCGAAGGCATCATCACCGTGCGAACCCGATCCGCCCCCAACGCATCGACCGCGATAGCGAGCACCAGCGCCGAGTCCACGCCGCCCGACAGGCCGATGATGATGCCTGGAAAGCCGTTCTTGCCGACATAGTCGCGCACCCCGGTCACCAGAGCAGACCAGGCCTGGGCTTCGACCTCGGGCACAGGCTGCACGGTGCCGCTCATCGTGTCATCCGCGTGCCAATCGACCATCACCAGGCCCTCTTCGAAGCTGGCGCCGCGCGCCGCCACCCGGCCCTGTGCATCGAGCGCAAACGACGCACCGTCAAACACCACTTCGTCCTGTCCGCCCACCAGATGGGCATAGAGCAGCGGCAGGCCGCAACTCTGAACTCGGCGCACCATGCGATCTTCGCGTTCGCCGCTCTTGTCGAGGTGGAACGGCGAGGCGTTGAGCACGCAGAGCATTTCGGCGCCGGCAGCGCGTGCGGCCTGCGCAGGCTCGTCAAACCAGGCGTCCTCGCAGATCAACAGGCCAAATCGCCGGCCGGCAACGGTGAACACGACCGCGCTCTGCCCCGCGTCACGGCCGGAGGCAAAGTAGCGCCGTTCGTCGAAGACTTGGTAGTTGGGCAGTTCGCGCTTGCAATAAGTCGCCGACACAGCGCCTGCGACCAGCACCGAGGCCGCGTTGAAGCGCTGCTGCACCGCGTGCGACTTGGTTCTCACATCGCCGCGATCACCCCACTGGTGCGGATGACCAACCACCACCGACAAGCCAGCAAACTGGGCGAGCGCCACCGCCAGTTCACCAAGAGCGTCAGCGCAAGCCATCATGAAGGCCGGGCGCAACAGCAAGTCCTCCGGTGGATAGCCTGTGAGCGCGAGCTCGGGCGTGACCAGCAAGCTGGCGCCTGCGGCATGGGCTTGCCTCGCGCAATCGACAATGCGGCGCGCGTTGCCGGCCAGATCGCCGACAGTGGCGTTGAACTGGGCCAGCGCGATGCGCACCGGAGCCTGGGTGGGAGTTGACATACGGTGTGGGATCAGATGCAAGGCAAAAGAGTGTCGTCAGATGTTATCCGGGTCTTCGATGACCCCAGAGGAATCGAATGCTCGGCATGGAATGCGCTGCTGGCGCAGCAGTCGCGACCAACGCCTTTCATGCGCTGGGAATACCTCAGCGCACTGCATGCCTCGGGCAGCGCGGTACCCAGCGCCGGCTGGCACCCGCGCTTCGTCACCGTCGAACGAGATGGTGAGCTGGTCGCGGCGGCGCCTGCTTACCTGAAAACCCATTCCTATGGCGAATACGTGTTCGACTGGGCATGGGCCGATGCCTACGAACGACACGGCCTGCGCTACTACCCCAAATTGCTGGTGGCGGTGCCTTTCACCCCGGTGCCGGGCAGCCGCTTGATGGCGACCGACGAGCCCGCCAGGCTGCTGCTGCTGAACACCATCGCCCAGCTTGCCGAGCAAGAGCAGGCCTCATCGATCCATCTGCTGTTCCATGCCGAGGCGGAAACGCCCGCCATTGCCGCGCAGCAATGGCTGGTGCGCCAGGGCGTGCAGTTCCACTGGACCCAGGACGAAGCCGCGCCATGGCTCGATTTCGAGGCCTTTCTGGCCAGCCTGCAACGCGAAAAGCGCAAGAAAATCCTGCAGGAACGGCGCAAAGTCACTGACGCAGGCGCCGTCTTCACCGCCTACGAGGGTGCAGCCATCACGCCCGAGCTGTGGCAATTCTTCCACCACTGCTACACCCTGACCTACCGCGCACACCACTCCACGCCTTACCTGACCGCAGAGTTCTTCGATGCCATGGCCTCGACGATGCCCGAGAACTGGTTGATGTTCGTCGCTCGCCGCGAGGGTCGGCCCATAGGCGCATCGCTGGTCGCGCTGGCCCCGGATCAGGGCGAAGCCTATGGCCGTTACTGGGGCTGCACCGAGTACCTGCCCTGCCTGCATTTCGAGGCCTGCTACTACCAACCGCTGCAGTGGTGCATCGCCAACGGCTACCGGCGCTTCGAAGGCGGCGCACAGGGCGAACACAAGATGGCGCGGGGCCTGCTGCCCGTGGGGACGAAATCAGCCCATTGGCTGGCACATCCGGAATTCTCACGCGCGGTGCAGGATTTCCTCGCCCGCGAAGGCCAAGGCATGGCCTCCTACGTTGACGAACTGCGCGAACACAGCCCGTTCAAGACCGTCGCTTGACAGTCAGGGGCGGCCGGCCTCGAAAGCCGCCATGCCGTCAACAATTTCCTTGTGCGCTTCGTCGGGTCCGACCCAGCCATTCACTTTGACCCACTTGCCAGGCTCCAAGTCCTTGTAATGCTCGAAAAAGTGCTGGATCGTCTTGATGCGCAAGGGGTTGAGGTCTTCGGGTTTCTGCCATTGGCTGTAGATCGACAGGATCTTGTCGATCGGCACCGCCAGTAGCTTGTTGTCGCCGCCCGCCTCGTCTTCCATCTTCATCATGCCCAGCGCCCGACAGGTCACGACCACGCCGGGGATCAAGGGCACCGGCGTGATCACCAGCACGTCCACCGGGTCGCCGTCGTCCGACAAGGTGTTGGGGATATAGCCGTAGTTGCAGGGGTAGTGCATCGCGGTGCTCATGAAGCGGTCGACGAACAGCGCACCAGATTCATGGTCGACCTCGTACTTGATCGGGTCGGCGTTCATCGGAATTTCGATGATCACGTTGAATTCCTGGGGCGCTTTGGCGCCGGGCGTCACGTTGTGCAAGCTCATGGGGGACTCGATGGCAAAGGGGAAACCCTATTTTACGAACGAGGCTTTCCGAGGCCTGACGGCAAGACTGATTTGCGCACCCGCAGGAAAACACCGTGCCGGCATCCGCCGCCGATCACTTACAGTCGCAGCGCCACCAACACTTGGCTGCAACCGCAGCGCTAGGGTAAAAAGCAACATCGGTGGCACATCCATCACGGGGCCAAAGCCGAGCCGCAGCACAGCTCGACGGCGGCTCTTCGTTTTCTTGCGAGGAAGGAGATACCTTGATTTCGACCACCACGGCGCTCTATGCAGCGTTGGCTTGCGGCCTCGCGGCTGTGCTTTACGGATTTGTTCAACGCAGCTGGATCTTGCGGCAGGACGCGGGCAATGCCCGGATGCAGGAGATCGCTGGCGCCATCCAGCAAGGTGCGGCAGCCTACCTGGCGCGGCAATACCGCACGATCGCGATCGTCGGTGTGGTGCTGGCGGTGTTGATTGGGGTGTTCCTGGACGCCACCTCTGCAGTGGGCTTCGTGCTCGGCGCGGTGCTGTCGGGTGCCTGCGGCTTCATCGGCATGAATGTCTCGGTCAAGGCCAATGTGCGCACTGCGCAGGCCGCCACCCGCGGCATCGGGCCGGCGCTTGACGTCGCCTTCAAGGGCGGTGCGATCACCGGCATGCTGGTGGTCGGCCTGGGCTTGCTAGGGGTGGGCCTGTTCTTCCTGTTCATCACAAGCAACGGCAACATGACGCCCAACAAGGAGCTGTCAACCGTGCTCAAGCCGCTGCTGGGCTTTGCCTTCGGCTCGTCGCTGATCTCGATCTTCGCGCGACTGGGCGGTGGCATCTTCACAAAGGGCGCCGACGTCGGTGCCGACTTGGTGGGCAAGGTCGAAGCCGGCATCCCCGAGGACGATCCGCGCAACCCGGCGGTGATCGCTGACAACGTCGGTGACAACGTCGGTGACTGCGCCGGCATGGCGGCCGACCTGTTCGAGACCTATGCCGTCACACTGATTGCCACGATGGCACTGGGTGCACTGACAGTCGTCGGTCCTTCGCAGATGGCTGCGGTGATCTATCCGCTGCTGCTGGGTGGGGTTTCGATCATCGCGTCGATCATCGGCTGCGGCTTCGTCAAGGCCTCGCCAGGCATGAAGAACGTGATGCCGGCGCTCTACAAGGGCTTGGCAGTGGCAGGCGGCCTGTCGCTGATCGCCTTCTACTTCGTCACCACGAAGATGATGCCCGACGACACATTCGGCGCGGGCACGCAGATGCGGCTGTGGGGCGCTTGCGCCGTCGGCCTGGTGCTGACCGCCGCGCTGGTCTGGATCACCGAGTACTACACCGGCACCCAATACCCGCCGGTCAAGCACATCGCGCAAGCCTCGACCACCGGTCACGGCACCAACATCATCGCTGGACTGGGTGTGTCCATGCGCTCGACCGCCTGGCCGGTGCTGATGGTCTGCCTGGCCATTCTGGCCTCCTACTCGCTGGCAGGCCTGTACGGTATCGCAATCGCTGCCACCGCCATGCTCAGCATGGCCGGCATCGTGGTCGCGTTGGACGCCTATGGCCCGATCACCGACAACGCCGGTGGTATCGCCGAGATGGCCGAGTTGCCCAAGAGCGTGCGCGATGTAACCGACCCGCTGGACGCTGTGGGCAACACGACCAAGGCAGTCACCAAGGGCTACGCCATCGGTTCTGCCGGTCTGGCCGCATTGGTGTTGTTCGCTGACTACACCCATTCGCTCGCAGGCCGAGGCATGAGCGTGAGCTTCGACCTCAGCGACCCCAAGGTGATCGTCGGCCTGTTCATCGGCGGACTGATCCCCTACCTGTTCGGCGCGATGGCGATGGAGGCCGTTGGCCGTGCTGCCGGGTCGGTGGTGGTCGAGGTGCGTCGCCAGTTCGCTGACGGTCAGATCATGGCCGGCAAGCGCAAGCCAGACTACAGCGCTGCGGTCGACATGCTGACCACCGCTGCGATCAAGGAGATGATCGTCCCATCGCTGCTGCCAGTGGTGGTGCCGATCGTTGTCGGCCTGACATTGGGTGCTGCGGCGCTGGGCGGCCTGCTGATGGGCACGATCGTGACTGGCCTGTTCGTGGCGATCTCGATGTGCACCGGCGGCGGCGCCTGGGACAACGCCAAGAAATACATCGAAGACGGCCATTTCGGTGGCAAGGGCAGCGACACCCACAAGGCCGCTGTGACCGGCGACACCGTGGGCGATCCTTACAAGGACACCGCGGGCCCGGCCGTCAACCCGCTGATCAAGATCATCAACATCGTGGCGCTGCTGATCGTGCCCTTGCTGCCGATGGGACCTGCCACGAGCGGCGCGGCCCACAGCGTCAAGGCACCCGTGGCAGCAGTGGCCACCGTCGCCACACCGGCCGTGGCACCCGCCAGCGTCGCCAGCGATGCAGCGGCCAAAGCCGAGGCGCCCGCCTCCAAGTGATGCCAAGCGTCAGCTAAGCTGACGCGCAGCAAGCCATCAAGCCGGCACCTGCCGGCTTGATGCTTTTTGGGCCGCTGAACAGCCCCGCAACGCATTGAGGGTTTTGCCCAATGTCTGAATGCGGCGGGTCAGGCATCCTGAAATAAACGGCAGATCGGCCAGCTTGCGACCACCCCCGCATGGCGCGCCGTTGCACATCAAGCCATCCTCCGGCCCCGGCCTGCGACAGCAACACGTCAACAAACGCACCAGGTTCACCGCAAGACGGCTTGAGGTGCATCCTTCCATGTCACCCCAATGACGACCTCCATCGGAGTAGGAATGCCAGTCACCAGCACCCCTCCACAGATCCGTAGGTGCGGTGTGCCAAGCTCAGCGTCGACCGCACGACCATGGCCATCCTGCCCTGGTGGATGCCGCTGCTGGACAGTCTGGTCGTGATCACCTATTTCCCCGAGCTGGTGCTGTGGTTGCCCAAGATGGTCTACTGAAGCACCGTGCCTTTGTCTTCGCCCGATCGCTGAAAGCCCTCCATGACCCCCTTCATCCGCCTGCACCCTGCCGACGATGTCCTGATTGCCCGCAGCCAGTTGCTGGGCGGCACCGGCCTGGAAGGCATCACCGTCAGAGGGCTGATACCGCCCGGCCACAAGGTCGCGGCGCGCGCCATCGCGGCGGGTGAAGCGGTGCGCCGCTACAACCAGATCATCGGTTTTGCCAGCAAGCCCATCGCCGCCGGCGAGCATGTGCACACGCACAACCTGGGCGTGGGCGACAACGGCGGCGACTTCGCACGCGACTACGCCGTCGGTGCCGACCTCAAACCCGAGCCAGCGCGGCGCGAGGCCAGCTTCATGGGCATCCAGCGCCTAGACGGCCGCGTCGCGACGCGCAACTACATCGGCATCCTGTCGAGCGTGAACTGCTCGGCGACGGCCGCCAGAGCGATTGCCGATCACTTCTCGCGCCGCACCAACCCGCAGGCGCTGGCCGCTTTCCCGAACGTCGACGGCGTTGTCGCGCTGACGCACGGCACCGGCTGCGGCATGGCCTCGGAGGGCCTGGGCATGAGCATCCTGGAACGCACGCTGGCCGGCTATGCCACCCACGCCAACTTCGCCGGTGTGCTGGTCGTGGGTCTGGGTTGCGAGGCCAACCAGATCAACGCCTGGCTGGCGCACAGCAGCCTGCGCGAAGGCGAAGAGCTGCAGGTCTTCAACATCCAGGACTCGGGCGGCACCACCAAGACGGTGAACAAAGGCATCGCGCTGGTGCAAGCCATGCTGCCCAAGGCCAACCTGGCCCAGCGCGTGCCTTGCAGCGCGTCGCACATCACGATCGGCCTGCAGTGCGGCGGCTCGGACGGCTATTCGGGCATCAGCGCCAACCCGGCACTGGGCGCCGCGGTCGACCTGCTGGTGGCGCACGGTGGCACGGCGATCCTGTCGGAGACCCCTGAGATCTACGGCGCCGAGCACTTGCTGACGCGCCGCGCCGTCAGGCCCGAGATCGCCGACAAACTGATCGCGCGCATCAAGTGGTGGGAGCAATACACCCGCAACAACGACGGCGAGATGAACAACAACCCGTCGCCGGGCAACAAGGCCGGCGGACTGACGACGATTCTCGAGAAGTCACTGGGCGCCGTCGCCAAGGGCGGCACGACCAACCTGCAGGCCGTCTATGAGTACGCCGAGCCTGTGCGTCAGGCCGGCTTTGTCTACATGGACACCCCCGGCTACGACCCGGTCAGCGCCACCGGGCAGGTCGCGGGCGGGGCCAACCTGATCTGCTTCACCACCGGACGCGGATCGGCCTACGGCTGCGCGCCCTCGCCTTCGCTCAAGCTGTCGACCAACACCGCGCTGTGGCAGCGCCAGGAAGACGACATGGACATCAACTGCGGAGAGATCATCGACGGCACCAGTTCGATCGCGCAGATGGGCCAGCGCATCTTCGACCTGGTGCTCGCCACCGCGTCGGGTACGCACAGCAAGAGCGAGTTGCATGGCTATGGCCAGAGCGAGTTTGTGCCCTGGCAGGTCGGCGCGGTGATGTAGCCAGCAGCCGCTCGACGAGCGACTGCCGCAGCGCTCAAGCCAAAGCCGCTTGTGCTGCCCGTACCTCCACCCTCACCTGCTCGGTCAGTTCAGCCTTGAGTGCGCTGAACTCTGGGCTGGTCTTGATCCGGTAGTCGCGCGGGTGGGCCAGCGGCACCACCAGGTCGAGCTTGATTCGGCCAGGCCTGGCGCTCATCACCACCACCCGGCTGCCCATGAACACCGCTTCGTCGATGTCGTGGGTGACGAACAGCACCGTCTTGCGCTGGCTGACCGAATCGCCCTCCCAGATACCCAGCAACAGCTCCTGCATCAGCTCGCGGGTCTGGTGGTCCAGCGCGCCGAAGGGTTCGTCCATCAGCAGCATGCGCGGGCTGTTGGCCAGCGCGCGGGCGATCGCCACGCGCTGCTGCATGCCGCCCGAGAGCTGCTTCGGAAAGTGATGCTCGAAGCCGCGCAGGCCGACCTTGTCGAGAAAAGCGCCGGCGATCTCCAGTTGCTCGGCCCTTGCCAAACCACGCTCGCGCAGACCGAAGCAAACGTTGTCGCGCACCGTCAGCCAGGGAAACAGCGTATAGCTCTGGAACACCATGCCGCGGTCGGCGCCGGGGCCGCTGATGCGCTGGCCCGCCAGCAAGACCTCGCCGGACGTTTGGCGGTCGAGGCCGGCGACGATGCGCAGCAGCGTGCTCTTGCCGCAGCCCGAAGGCCCGAGGATGGTGACGAAATCGTTCTCGGCAACCTCCAGATCGGTGGCCTGCAGCGCCAGTGTGGGCACGCCGCCGCCGCTGGCGGCAAAGCTGCGCGAGACGCCGCGAATCGACAAGAAGGCTTCGGTCATGGTGTGGCTCGCGCCGTTTATCGCCCGAGTTGGGCCCAGGGGAACAGCCGCCGGTTGGCCCACTTGAAGGCGAAGTCGCTGACCAGTCCGATCAGGCCGATCACGATGATGCCGAAGATGATCTGGTCGGTGGCCAGCAGCGCCTGGCTGTCGGTGATCATGTGGCCGATGCCGCTCGATGCACCGATCAACTCAGCGACGATCACGTAAGTCCAGGCCCAGCCCAGCACCATGCGCAGGATCTCGGCGATCTCGGGCGCTGCGCCCGGGATCAGCACCCGCCGCACCAGGCTGGCATCGCTGCTGCCCAAGGTGTAAGCGGCCTCGACCAGGTCGCGCCGGGTGTTGCCCACCACCACCGCGATCATCAACACCAGTTGGAAGAAGCTGCCGATGAAGATCACCGCCAGCTTCTGAGCCTCGCCGATGCCGGCCCACAGGATCAGCAGCGGGATGAAGGCCGAGGCCGGCAGATAGCGCGCGAACGAGACGAAGGGCTCAAAGAACGCCTCGACCGGCTTGTACGCACCCATCGCCACGCCCAGCGGCACCGCCAGCAACGCGGCCAGCACAAAGCCGCCCAGCACCCGCCAAACCGTCATGCCGATGTCCCAGCCAAAACCCATCTCGGTCAGCAGCAACCAGCCGCTGCGCAGCATCTGCAGCGGATCGGCCAGGAAGGTCTTCTGCACGAAACCGCCAAAGGTCGCCAGCGCCCACAGCGCGACGAACAGCACGAAGAAGCTCACGCCCAGCGCGATCTTCGCGCCCGGAGCCACGGCCACCAGGGGTTTCATGTCGAGACCGGCCGCAGCTCACCGTCCTCATAAAAGCACCGGACCCAAGCAAGCAACCGCCGCGGATCCGGCTTCGCCGGGCCGCAGGCGGTGCCCCCTTGAGGGGGAGCGTCGCAGGCGCTACGGGGGTGGGTCATTTCAAGAAGCGCGTGTCGGCCAGCTTGCTCAAGTCGGGGATCGCCTTGATGATGCCCACCTCGAGCAGCAGGTCAGCGGCTTCCTTGCTGAATTGGGCATGCTCGCCGGCGAAGAACTTCTGGTTCGCCTCGCGGTCTTGCCAGCGCAAGTAGGCCTGGCTCTTCTCGAAGGCCTCGCCGCTTTGCTTGACGTCGGCGCCCATGATCTCGAAACTCTTCTTAGGCTCGGCCCGGGTCATTGCCACCGCGTCGAAGTAGCCGTCGGCCAACGCCTTGGCGGCCTTGGGGTTCTCGGCCAAGAACTTCGGCGTGCAGCCAAAGGTGTCCATGATCATTGGGTAATCCAGCGTGGTGGCGATGATCTTGCCGGCTTCGGGCTTGGCCCGCACCGCACCGAGGTAGGGTTCGTAAGTCATCGCCGCGTCGACGCCGTCGGTGCCGGCGATCATCGCGTTGGCGGCGGCCTGCGGCTCGAGGTTGACGACCTTGACGTCCTTGATCGACATCCCGTTCTTCTTGAGCATCCAGGCCAGCGTGAAGTAAGGCGCGGTGCCGGGCGCGCTGGCCGCCACGGTCTTGCCCTTCAAGTCGGTGATCTTGGTGATGCCCGGCTTGACCACCATGCCGTCGGCGCCATAGCTCTTGTCGAGTTGGAAGATCTGTGTGGTCGGCACGCCGTTGGCGTTCCAGACCACCCAGGTCTCGACCGTGGTGGCAGCGCATTGCACATCACCCGAGGCAATCACCAGGTGGCGATCTTTCTGCGGCACCTTCTTGATCGTGACGTCCAGGCCGTACTTCTTGAACAGGCCGGCCTCCTTGGCCAGCGTCAGCGGTGCGAAACCGGTCCAACCCGAGATGGCGATCGCCACCTTGGTGTCCTGGGCACGGACAGCGGGGGCGTAGGCCGCAGACAGCGCGGCGGCAGCGATGACAAGGGTCTTGGCAATCTTGGGCGAGGTCATTCGATTCTCCAGAGGTTTGAAACAAGAGTTCAGAGGAAACGGGGAAAGATCGGGCCGCTGTCTCCAGCGCCGTCGGAACCGGATTTGCGCGCAGGCATCACGCCAGTCAGCCCTTGCGCATCACAGCATCGGCAAATCCAGCCCTTGCTCGCTGGCGCAGGCCACGGCGTCCTCGTAGCCAGCATCGGCATGGCGCATCACGCCGGTGGCCGGGTCGTTCCACAGCACGCGTTCGATACGCTTGGCGGCAGCATCGCTGCCGTCGCAGACGATCACCACGCCGGCATGCTGCGAATAACCCATGCCGACACCGCCGCCATGGTGCAGGCTGACCCAGGTCGCGCCGCCAGCGGTGTTGAGCAGCGCGTTGAGCATCGGCCAGTCCGAGACCGCGTCGCTGCCGTCGCGCATCGCCTCGGTCTCGCGATTCGGGCTCGCGACCGAACCGGCGTCGAGGTGGTCGCGGCCGATCACGATCGGCGCCTTCAGCTCGCCGGAGGCCACCATCTCATTGAACGCCAGACCGGCGCGGTGCCGATCGCCCAGGCCGATCCAGCAGATCCGCGCCGGCAGCCCCTGGAAAGCGATGCGTTCGCCAGCCATGTCGAGCCAGCGGTGCAGGTGCTTGTTGTCGGGGAACAGCTGCTTCATCTTCGCATCGGTCTTGCGGATGTCCTCGGGGTCGCCCGACCGCGCGACCCAGCGGAACGGCCCGACGCCGCGGCAAAACAGCG
>JBILYN010000420.1:0-4017 GCA_044377715.1 Aquabacterium sp. | reverse complement strand
GGTGCGTGGCCGATTGCTCAAGAGCTGGCGCGAGGCCAGGCTGTCCAACGAGCCCGTGGCGGCCTGGTCCAGCATCGTCGAGGACGATGCCAAGCGGCGTGACTACCAGCAGGTGCGTGGCCTGGGCGGCTTCGTGCGGTCGACCTGGGACGAGGTCAACGAGATCGTCGCCGCAGCCAATGTCTACACCATCAAGAAGCATGGGCCGGACCGGATCATCGGCTTTTCGCCGATTCCCGCGATGTCGATGGTCAGCTACGCCGCGGGTAGCCGCTACCTGAGCCTGATTGGCGGCGTCTGCATGAGTTTTTACGACTGGTACTGCGACCTGCCGCCAGCCAGCCCGCAGATCTGGGGCGAGCAGACCGACGTGCCCGAGTCGGCCGACTGGTTCAACTCCAGCTACATCATCGCCTGGGGCTCCAACGTGCCGCAGACGCGAACGCCAGACGCCCACTTCTTCACCGAGGTGCGCTACAAGGGCGCGAAGACGGTGGCGATCACGCCGGACTACTCCGAAGTCGCCAAGCTGGCCGACATCTGGATGAACCCCAAGCAAGGCACCGATGCCGCTGTGGCGATGGCGATGGGTCATGTGATCCTGAAAGCTTTCTACTTTCCTGACCAAGGCGAACGCAGCGCCTATTTTGACGACTATGTTCGTCGCTACACCGACATGCCGATGCTGGTGATGCTGAAAGAGCATGTCCTGCCCAGCGGTGAAACCATCACCGTGCCCGACCGTTACCTGCGGGCGTCTGATTTCAACGGCAAGCTCGGCCAGGCCAACAACCCGGACTGGAAGACCGTGGCTTTCGACGAGGCGGGCAAGGTGGTGGTGCCCCAGGGTGCGATTGGCTTCCGTTGGGGCCCTGACGGCCGTGCCGACGAGGGGCAGTGGAACCTGCAAGCCAAGGAAGCGCGCCATGGCGAAGACGTGAAGCTGCAATTGTCCGTGCTGGAAGGCAGCGAGCCCAGCAGCGAGACCGCAAAGGTTGGCTTCCCCTATTTCGGTGGCATCGTCAGCGAGAACTTCCCCAGCAATCAACAGACCGACGTGCTGGTGCGCACGGTGCCGGTGCGGCGCATCACTTTGGGCAAGGCTGGCGAAGCGCGCGAAGCCCTGGTGGCCACCGTGTTCGATCTGCAGGTCGCCAACTACGGTGTCGCGCGCGGTCTGCCGGGTGAACTGGCGGCCACGAGTTTCGACGACGACACGCCTTACACCCCGGCCTGGCAAGAGCGCATCACCGGCACGCCTAGGGCTCAGCTGATCACCGTGGCCCAGCAGTTCGCCGAGAACGCGCACAAGACGCATGGCAAGTCGATGGTGATCATCGGCGCGGCGATGAACCACTGGTACCACAGCGACATGAACTACCGCGGTGTGATCAACATGTTGATGCTGTGCGGCTGCATCGGCCAATCGGGCGGCGGCTGGGCGCATTACGTCGGCCAGGAAAAGCTGCGGCCGCAGACCGGCTGGGCGCCGTTGGCTTTCGCGCTCGACTGGGTGCGCCCGCCGCGCCAGATGAACAGCACCAGCTTCTTCTATGCCCACACCGACCAGTGGCGCTACGAGAAGCTTGGCATGGAGGAGGTGCTGTCGCCCTTGGCCGACAAGACCACTTATGGCGGCAGCATGATCGACTACAACGTGCGGGCCGAGCGCATGGGCTGGCTGCCTTCAGCACCGCAACTGCAGACGAACCCGATGCAGGTGGTGCGCGACGCCACCGCCGCTGGGTTGGAACCCAAGGACTACGCAGTCAAGGGGCTGAAGGACGGCTCGCTCAAGCTCAGCTGCACCGACCCCGACCACCCGGACAACTGGCCGCGCAACATGTTTGTCTGGCGCTCCAACATCCTGGGCTCCAGCGGCAAAGGCCACGAGTACTTCCTCAAGCATTTGCTGGGCACCAGCAACGGGGTGCAGGGCAAGGACTTGGGCTCCGAGGAAACGAAGCCCACCGAGGTGGTCTGGCACGACAAGGCGCCCGAGGGCAAGCTCGACCTGCTCGTGACGCTCGACTTCCGCATGAGCACCACCTGTCTGTACTCCGACATCGTGCTGCCCACTGCCACTTGGTACGAGAAAAACGACCTCAACACCAGCGACATGCATCCCTTCATCCACCCGCTGTCGACCGCGGTGGACCCGGCCTGGCAATCGCGCAGCGACTGGGACATCTACAAGGGTTTCGCGAAGAAGTTCAGCGAGGTCTGTGTCGGTCACCTCGGTGTCGAGCGCGAACTGGTGCTGACGCCGCTGATGCATGACAGCCCGTCCGAGTTGGCCCAGCCTTTCGCGGTGCATGACTGGCAGCGCGGCGAGTGCGAGTTGATCCCCGGCAAGACCGCGCCGAACATGCAGGTGGTCGAGCGCGACTACCCGAACACCTTCAAGCGCTTCACCGCGCTCGGGCCCTTGATGAACAAGATCGGCAACGGCGGCAAAGGCATCAGTTGGAACACCCAGACCGAGGTCAAGCAACTCGGCGAGTTGAGTGGCTTGGTGACTGCCGAAGGCGTGACCCGCGGCATGCCGAAGATCGAGACCGACATCGACGCCTGCGAAGTGATCCTGCAACTCGCGCCTGAGACCAACGGCCATGTCGCCGTCAAGGCCTGGCAAGCCTTGGGCAAACAGACCGGCCTGGACCATACCCATCTGGCGATCCACCGCGAGGACGAGAAAATTCGATTCCGCGACGTCCAGGCCCAGCCGCGCAAGATCATTTCATCGCCCACCTGGAGCGGTATCGAGAGCGAGACCGTCTCGTACAACGCCGGCTATACCAATGTGCACGAGATGATCCCTTGGCGCACCTTGACCGGGCGCCAGCAGTTCTACATGGACCATCCATGGATGATCGCTTTCGGTGAAGGCTTCACCAGCTACCGCCCGCCGGTGGACTTGAAGACCACCGCAGGCATCCAGGGTGTCAAGCCCAACGGCCATCCCGAGATTGCGCTGAACTTCATCACGCCGCACCAGAAATGGGGCATCCACTCGACCTATACCGACAACCTGTTGATGCTGACCTTGAGCCGCGGCGGGCCTTGCGTCTGGTTGAGCGAGGATGACGCAAAAAAGGTTGGCATCGAGGACAACGATTGGATCGAGTTGTTCAACCTGAACGGCGCGATCGCGGCGCGCGCGGTGGTCAGCCAACGCGTCAAGCCTGGCATGGTGATGATGTACCACGCGCAGGAGAAGATCGTCAACACGCCGGGGTCCGAGATCACCGGCGCGCGCGGCGGTATCCACAACTCGGTCACCCGCATCGTCCTCAAGCCCACCCACATGATCGGCGGTTACGCCCAGTTCAGCTACGGCTTCAACTACTACGGGACCATAGGCACGAACCGCGATGAGTTCGTCGTGGTGCGCAAGATGAACAAGGTTGACTGGCTCGACACGCCAGTCGGCAGTGAACTGATCGCCAAGGTGCAGGCTGAAGGAGAAGTGGCATGAAGATCAGAGCCCAAATCGGCATGGTGCTGAACCTGGACAAGTGCATCGGTTGCCACACCTGTTCGGTCACCTGCAAGAACGTTTGGACCAGCCGGCCCGGCATGGAATACGCCTGGTTCAACAATGTCGAGACCAAGCCTGGCATCGGTTATCCCAAGGAATGGGAGAACCAGGACAAGTGGAACGGCGGTTGGACTCGCAAGGCCAACGGCGCGATCGAGCCGCGCCAGGGTGCGAAGTGGAAGCTGCTGATGCGCATCTTTGCCAACCCCAACCTGCCTGAGATCGACGATTACTACGAGCCTTTCACCTTCGATTACGGTCACTTGCAATCGGCACCCGAGATGAAGGCCACGCCGACGGCCAGGCCGCGCAGCCTGATCACCGGCAAGCAAATGGACAAGATCGTCTGGGGCCCGAACTGGGAGGAGATCCTGGGCGGTGAGTTCGCCAAGCGCAGCAAGGACAAGAACCTCGACGGTTTCGAACAAGCGCAGAAGGACATGCTCGGCCAGTTCGAGAACACTTTCATGATGTAC
>JBILYN010000419.1:0-4020 GCA_044377715.1 Aquabacterium sp. | reverse complement strand
GTGGGCAATATCGTGATCGGCACGCCCACGGCAGACCTGGCGTCCGGGCAGAAGAATTTCGTCGGCGGCGATCCCGCGACCACAACCGTGGCCGACACGCTGACCCTGTCTACCGGCGGCAACCTGAGCTTCAACGGGCGGGTCGCGGCGGGCCAGACCGAGGGCGAGGCAGGTACCACGGACTTGCTCAACGGGATCACGGTCACAAGTGCCGCATCGGTGCTTTTTGTACAGTCGGTGGCGATGTCCGGCGACCTGCGCATCGTCAGTGCCAGCGGCAATGTCGTGTTCAATCAGGACGTCACACTGACCGGTGGCGGCGCTGATCTGGTGATCGGCGCCGAGGCCGCCGGCACGCCTGCCACAGTGCACGATGTGACCTTCGGCGGTCAAGTGACCATCGATGGCAACCTCGTCATCAATGCCAGCGGCACGGTCACTTTTTTGAAGGCCGTGAAGATCAGTGCCGGTGGGGATTTGATCGTTCGGGGGGCCACGCTGGTGTCATTTCCGGCGACCAGCAGCGTGACGCTGACGGGTGTGGCCAGCGACAGCAGCAAAGGCGAGATCTGGCTTCAAGCCGACGAAATCGAGTTGCAGATCACCGAATCGCTGATCCAGGGCCAGGGCCTTGTCACGCTGCTGCCGACCACGTCGACCCTGCCCATCGCGATTGGCTTGGCGCCTGGCTTGGCGACGATCGGCGTGCTCGATGTCGACGGGGCTGAAATGAGTGCTTTCGCCGATGGTTTCAGCGCTTTCGTCATCGGTGTCAACAGCGGCGGTCACGCCGCATCGACGGCCGGCGCCTTGCAACTCGGGAGCCGCAGCGCCAACCCCTTGTTCCTGGACAGCGCAACGCTGTACGGTGGTTCGATCACCGTGGTCGACGCTGTCGACCCCACCAGCACGCTGAGCACCGCATCGGCGGCGACGCTGAAGCTCGATGCCTACAGCAACATCGAAATCCGCAACGAGACCGAGGCGCAGGAGCTGACGCTGTACTCGGCAACCGGCTCGGTGCGCCAAGTCGACGACAACGTTGATGGCCTCGCGGCCGAAGCGACCCGAGCGTTGAAGCTGACCGTCCGTGGGGTGACTGGCGTTGCGCTCGGGTCGGTCGAGACCAACACCGTGGATGTGACCAACCTGACGTCGGGCAGTCTGCTCGTCGGTATCAACGTGGCGCGTGGCTCCTCGCTGTTTGCCAGCAGCGTGATCACCGGCGATGTCGATGTGTTTCGTCTGGCCCAGGGGTCGACCGGCAGCGAATCTCTTTCCTTGGTCAGCGCTGGTGGCAGTGTCACCGTGTTGTCGGCCGCCAGCCCTGGCTTTGGCGTGACGACCGCAGGCTCGGGCGCGGTCACGCTGACGGCCGGTGGCGCAGGCAAGGACTTGTTGATCAACCAGGGGATTAGCAACGCAGGCCCGCTGACGCTGAGCGCTGGCCGTGCCATCACCACCGCGGCCAATATCGACTTGCTGGACAGTTCTGCAAGCCCGGTGTCGCTGACCGCGACCAGCGGCGCGATCACGCTGGGCGGCCACATCAGCTCGGGCTCGGGCATCTCGTCAGGCACCAGCGGCGGCACGGTGTCGCTGATTGCCGGCGCTGCGATCACGATGACCGACGGCAAACACATCGTCTCGTTGCAGGCCGGCAGCGCCAGCCTGGTGGCCGGCGGTGACATCAAGCTCAGCCAGGTCGAGGTCGGCGGCAGTCTTGTTGCGACGACGAGCGGCGGGGCGATCGTCGACTGGCTGACAGGCGATACGCCCAACTTGATCGGTGGCAGCACCAGCTTGGGCGCATCGACCGGCATCGGCACCGGTGCGGCCACGGGCACCAGTGGCGCGCTGCGCACGCGCATCACGTCACTGACGGCGAGCGACACCACTGGCGGCGGCCTCTTCGTGGTCGAGGAGAGCGCGCTGATCCTCAACACGGTCACGCTGGCGGGTGCGGCTGCGGGCGCCGGGTCGATGGCGCTGACGGTGACCGCGGGCGACCTGCTGGTCAGTGGTCCAGTGGCGTCGACCGCGACGACAGCGGGCAGCGGTCACCTGCTGCTGCAGGCGCCGGCCGGTTCGATCAGCGTGTACGCCAACATCGGTTCAATCAGCGGCAGCATCAGCCTGCTGGCGGCCAATGCCTTGCTGGTGCAAGGCAACTCGGCGGTCGCCGTGAGCGCTGCGGGACAGACCTTGGACCTCAGCGCCGGCTTTGCCGGCGTGACCATGGCCAGCACCGCCAGCTTGCTCACCAACAACGGTGCGCAGCGTGTCGAGACGGCTGGCAACGTGGCGCTGGGCCAACTCAGCGCCGGCACCGGCGCTGTCAGCATTCGCGCCAGCGGCGCCGCCAGCGCGATCACCGACGCCGGCGGCCTGGTCAATGTCAGTGCCGGCAGCTTGAGGATGGAGGCGGGCGCGGGTATCGGCCCGGCCGCTGCGTCGATCACGACCAAGGTGGCGACCTTGAGCGCCAAGTCCGATGCCGGTGGCATCTTCATCGCCGAAGCCGACGGTGTGACGGTTGGCACCGTGGCTGAGTTGACGGTCAAGCGCGTGTCGGCGGCTGGTTTGGCCGCCGACAGCCGCTTCGGCACGACCGCGCTCAGCGGCTTGAGCGCCCTGTCGGGTGGGTCGATCATCCTGAGCACCGGCAGGACCGGCGCCGGCGCGATGGTGGTCGACCAAGCGGTCCAGGCGACTGGCATGGGCTCGATCCTGCTGTCGGCGCCTTGGAGCGCCACCGCGACGCCGATCACTGCTGCGGGTGCGATCAGCCTGAACGCACCGGTCGATGCCGGCAGCGGCTGGATTTCGCTGTTCGCGCAGGGCGACATCGCCCAGGCGTTGGCCGGCAAGCTGCTGACCAGCGGTGGCACGATTGACGTGCAGGCTGGCGGTGCTGTGGCAATGGCAGACGGTGCGACAGCCAATGCGCCGGGCAACATCCGCTACGTGGCGGCCGGTGCGATGACGATAGGGGCGATCATCAGCAGCGCCAACGTCAGCCTGAGTGCGAGCAAGTTGACCGATTCGGGCAACACCGACATCGACGTCAACGCTGTCGCGCTGCGCATCGTGACGACGGGTGTGGCCAATGGCGACGGGGCAGGTACCGGCACGGCGCCGCTGCAGACGACGGTGGCCAGGTTGGCAGCGATGGTGGCCGGCACGGGCACGGGCGGACTGTTCATCACCGAAACCGACGCGCTGATCGTCGACCAACTCGACGCCATCAGCGTCCAGCGCGTGCTGGGTTTGAGGACCTTGGGCGCGCAACTGGTCAGCACTTCCGACCCCATGCTGTCGGATACGGTGTCGTCAGGCAACCTGGTGCTGCAGACGCTGGCAGGCACGCTGACGGTCAACGAGGGCGATACCGATGCCGGCACGCTCGGCGTCCAGGCCGTGGGCAATGTGTTGTTGAAGGCTGCGGGCACGGGCGCCAGGTTGGTGATCAACGCCGACCTGCGCACCAGCGGTGTCGCTGCGGCCGGTGCGGTCGCTGCGCGCGGTCATGTCAGCCTGGACGCAGCCGGTGACATCGAGCTCAACGCCGATGTGTTGACGGCGCTGGGCGCAACAAGCGTCGACCTGGTGGCCGGTGGCCGTATCTTGATGGCCGACGCGCTGAGCAGCATCGCCACGACCGACGGCAACATCTCGTTGCGCGCGTCGGGCAACGTGACGGTCGAGACCTTGACAGCGGGACTGGGCAAGGTGATCGTTGTTGCGGGCGCAGCGGGCAGCATCGTCGATGGCGACGCCGCGGGCGATACCGAGGTCGACATCATGGCAGCCGGGTTGGTCCTGAAAGCTGGCAACGCGATTGGGGTAGGCGGCAACGCGGTCGAGACAACGGTGTCCACGCTGACCGCCAACGCGGGCGCGGGCGGGCTGTTCATCGCCGAGAGCGACGGCGTGACGGTCGACACGCTGACGGTCAATGTGCAGCGGGTGGCGAGCAATGCTGCGGTGGCAGCGACGAGCCAAGCGGCGCAGGAGGAC
>JBILYN010000596.1:0-2530 GCA_044377715.1 Aquabacterium sp. | reverse complement strand
GCTGCCCCAGGCATCGCGGCGAGCAGCGCAAAGACGAAATCTAGGTCCGCGGCGCTAAGGTTTAACCATGGCGCCGACGCAGCGCTGCCCGGCGCTTCGGCGGCACCCGCCGCGCTCAGCGGCAAGTACAGGCTGTCGGGCCATCCGCCCTCGGCGTCTATCGGCCAATGGGGCAGCGGCGGCCCGGCCAGTTCGTCGCACATCAGCTCTATCCCGACCTGCGGGCCGCTGTGCCGCCAGCGCACCGTCAGCCGGTCCAGCCGACGCACGCCGCAGCTCAGCCGGTCAAACCGCAGCCCCAACCAGGCTGGCGCACTGTCGTCACTGGTCTCGAAACTCAAGCCGTCGAATCGCAGGCGCAATGGCATCTCCTGCAGTTGCTCGCGCAGCCGGCGCGCTAGGTTGATCCAGTAAGGCGCCAAAGCCGATTGCGCCGGTTGCAGCCTGTGCACGATCTGGCCGGCCAGCGCCTGGATCAGCAACCAGTCGGTGCTGCCCATCGCGTCGAATATCGGCTGGCTGTGTCGATCGCCGGGGACGAGCAAGGCGTAGGGCCGGCCATCCTCACGGCCGCTTTCCTGCCAGGCGTCGAGCAGCTGCGGGCCTTGCGGGTTGGCAAACACCACCAGGCCGGGGTGGCCAAGGTGCTCCACCAACCGCAACGCGGCCTCGGGGATCTCGCGGCCCGCCACCGTCGCCTGGCGCAGCGCAAAGCTCAGCTCGCGATGCGGCAGCGCGGCGCGCTCGGCGACGGGGCGCATCTCGCCCACCTCCAGGTCTAGGCCGTCGGCAGCAGGTACAGCGGATTCGGCAGCGGCCTGGAGCGCGCGCCGCGCCAGGCAGACGGCCTCGAGTTCTTCTTGCACCTGGTGCAGCTCCAACAGCAGCAGCTCGCTCTCCTCACTGGCTGCCAAGGTGCTGGCGCGCGCAGCGTCCAGCTCGGCGCACTGCTGCAGCGCGTGCTGCGCCGCCTGCTCACGGGCCTGGCTCCAGCGCTGCGCCTCGGTCTCTGCCTGAGCCTTGGCCTGCGCCAGCGCTGCGGCCAGCGCGACCAGTTGCGCCTGCGCTGCCGCGTGCTCGCTGGCCTGCTCGCTGGCCTGCTGGGCCGTGGATTGGGTCAACGCCCCGAGCCGCTGGTGCAGCGACTCGGTCTCGGCTTCACGGCTGCGCATGGACTGGCCCAGGCCCGCCAGCTGTTGCTGCAGGTCGACGGATTGGGCCGCATGGGCATCGCGTTCGGTAGCGGCCTGCGCAAGCTGCGCCTCGAGCTGTGCGGCCTGCGCGCCGGCCTGCTCGGTGGTTTCGCGCCGGGCGATGCACAGGGCTTCGAGCTCTTCCTGCACCTGGTGCAGCTCCAACAGCAGCAGCTCGTTTTCCTCGTTGGCCGACCGATGGCTGGCGCGTTCAGCGGCCAGCTCGTCGCCCCGCGTCTGGGCTTGCTGCAGCGCCTGGTCACGGGCGTCGATCAAGCTTTGCGCTTCAGCGCGCGCCTGGGCGACCGCGAGCTGCGCTTGTGCAAGCCGTTCTCGAGCCATCCGCTCTTGCGCCACCGCCTGCTGGCCGGCCTGCAGTTCTCGCAGCCGCAGCGCCGCCACCGCGCCATCGACCACAACATCCGCATCTGCGACATCCTCGGCAGCGAGCAGCACGCTGCTGGCCTGCAACTCGGCGTACAGCGCCTGTGCTTGGCTGCCTGCGCCGACCAGTGCCGAGGCCAAAGCCAGGCAGAGCGGGTCGGCCACAGCCACTTCAGCGATGGCCGCGCTGCACGCATCCGGCGGCAACAACAGGCCAAAGCGCTCGGCGAACCCGGCCTGCCAGGCCTCGGGGTGGCGCCAGGCCTCGCTGGCGGCCACCACCCAGCAACGCGCCGGGTCGCGCTGGATGTGCCGCAGCAGCCGCTGCGCGCCCGCGCGCCAGGTGGCCAACCATTCGGCCGGGACGTCGGCCTGGCCGGCGTTCAGCGCCGCCGCCAGTCCCAGCACCGGGCTTTCAACCCACACCAGGTAATCAGCCTGCGCAAATCCATCGCGCAAGGCGTCCAGGGTCCAGCAGGCGCGACCGTCTACACCGCCCCAGGGCCCGGCCGACGTCCCATCGCCAGGCAGCGCCGCCAACGCGTCGAGCTGAGACCTGGTGGGTTCTGCCAAGGTCAAGTCCTCCAGCCCAGCAAGGTCAGCGTGCCAACGGCTGAACGCAGGCAACGCAAGCCGCTGGTCAGGGCAAACGCCCGCCAACAAGGCCGTGGCCGGCGCGACCCACTGACCCATGGGTGTGCCGACGGTAAACAAGATGGAAACACTCATGGTCTCGCTCGCAGCTGTGGCGCCGCGGAACGGGCCAGGGAAGAAGAATCGTCTGGGGCCGCAGACACCCGGTCCAGAAAGCACTGCCAGGCCGGAAGCACTTGGTCAGGCTGGTAGCGCGCAGACCTGCTGGCGCCCCCGGTCACCAGATTGCTGCGCATCGACAGCGCGTCAGCGCCGATCAAGCTCGACAGGGTTTGCACCAGCGCCTCGCTGGAATAAGG
>JBILYN010000418.1:0-4024 GCA_044377715.1 Aquabacterium sp. | reverse complement strand
CGGATCTTCGTCGCCGTCTGCGAAGCGGGAAACATCGCGCGCGTCGCTGAGCGCGAAAACCTGGTGCCTTCGGCCATCAGCAAGCGAATGACCAAGCTCGAGTCCGACATCGGCGTGCCGCTGTTGACAAAATTCAGACGCGGGGTCGGGCCCACCGCCGCCGGTCTGGCCTTGGCTGAGCGGGCCCGGGTGCTGTTGCGCGATGCCCATCGAATCGCCGAGGACATGCAGCTCCACCGCGCCGACGCCGCTGAATTGGTGCAGTTCATGTCCACCGATTCGCCGGCCGCCGGACTGCTGCTCGACGACATCAGCGATTTCCTGGGTCAGCCAGCCCACTGCGCCATCCGCCTCAAAATGATCGTCGGGAAGGATCAGGTGACGGTGCTACAGGCCGTCAAGAACGGCACCGTGCAATTTGGCGTGCTGTGGGATGCGATAGAGATGGCTGATTTTCAAACCCTGCCTTATCGCGGCGATCAACTGGCAGCAGTTTGCCACCGAAAACACCCTTTGGCGCAACATCGACAAGCCACGCTGGCGGACACTTTGGAATTTCAACATATCTTCATCGGTTCGGCCAATGCTGCTGCAGCCATGTTGAACCGAGCCAAAGTCATTGACGCCGGCAAGATATCAGTTCGGATTGAAGTCGACAGTTTCTATTCTGCATTTCGCCTGGTCAGCGCCGAACGCGGGATTTGCGTCGCGCCAGCGGGCGCGGCAACCAAATTGGCCGATCTCTTCCATCTCGCGGTGATACCGCTGGCCGACGCTTGGGCATCGCGTCGATACGTCATCGTATTTCGGCATGAGGCCGATTTGACGCCGACCGCGCGTCTGCTGGTCCAGCATCTGTCGTCAGCGGCGACTCAAGCCGCCACCCAAACTGCGTGAACTCAAGGGCTGAACTCAAGGGCCTCTGACGGACCGCATTGAAGGACGCAGACCCATCCGGCTTTTTGTGGGTGATCTTCGCCCGTCTCGCCATTGATCATCGATGCGGCGCGCTTGCCTTGGCCAACACAAGTCCACAGCGGCGTGATACAAACGCAGTCTTATCGATCGTTTTGACGACGACGTCGAGGATCGCATATTGATCCACCGCCGCAGGCGAATATTCCAGGCCCATGCCGCTTGACATCGGTGGCGCCGAACCGGACAAAGACTCGGAATTGACAGCGAATGGCGGTATTTTCATGACGATCGTGGGTCGCAGATCTGTCTTCTCTCTGGTCATCGATTGGTTCAAAGTGATTCGGCAATGACGGCCTCTCTGACACTGGCACTGCAGCAAGACACCGGCATTGATGGCGACAAGATCACCAGCTCGGGCGCGTTGCGCTTGGTCGGGACTGTGGCGCCGGGCGCCAAGGTCGAGTACCGCATCGACGCTGGCGATGTCTGGTCCAGCGTCTTCACGGCCCAGGAAGGTGATAACACCGTATGGGTGCGGCATACTGATGCCACGGCTATCGTCACGGGCGGCATCGACCCGTTCGAATTCACGCTAGACAAGCAAGCCGCCGCACCGACTCTGGCGCTGCGATCGGACAGCGGCACGCCGGGCGACCGCATCACCAACCGGGGCGATCTGGCGATCGGCGGCCTGGAGACCGGTGCGACACCCGAGTACAGCCTCGACCTCGGCAAGACCTGGTCTGGCAGCTTCCAGGCCTTGCCAGGCTCCAACACCGTATCCGTGCGTCAGACCGACTTGGCCGGCAACGTGTCAGCCTGGAGCGCAGAACTGCGCTTCTCGTTGGCGCTGAGCGCCGCCGCCCCGACGCTAAGCCTGGCCCAGGACACCGGTGCGAGCGACACCGACAAGGTCACGGCCGTTGCAACGATCAAGGTCAGCGGCATCGAGCCCACATCGACTTGGCAATTCAGCACTGGCGCTGGCGCCAACGGCTTGCCGGTCTGGCACGCCGGTGTCGGCAACAGCTTCGACCTGGCTGAGGGCAGCTACGCCGCCGGGGTCGTGCAGGTGCGGCAGACCGATGGCGCTGGCAACACTGCGACGACGGGGTTTACAGCCTCGCTCAGCGTCGACAACACCGTGGTCGGACCCACCCCTCGCCTGCTGCATGACACCGGGGTGGCGGGTGACGACCTCAGCAGCGACGGCAGCCTGCAGCTCCAGGGCCTGGAGCCTGGCGCCACAGCCGAGTTCAGCCTCGACGCTGGCGACACCTGGCATGCGAGTTTCGCGCCGAAAGAAGGTGATAACCTGGTATGGGCGCGGCAAACTGACTCGGCTGGCAATGTCTCGGGCGCCGGGCCGTTCTTGCCCTTCGTGCTCGACAGCCGCGCCAAAGCGCCGACGCTGGCGCTCAAAGTCGACAGCGGCGCCAGCCAGTCCGACCGCCTCAGCAACGACGGCACGCTGCTCGTGGGCGAGGTCGAGCCGGGCGCGAGCTTGCAGTACAACAGCCGCGGCGACGGCTTCGACTGGCTGAGCAAGCCCGCCCTGTCGGACGGCGCCAATGTGGTCTATGTGCGCCAGCTCGATCTGGCAGGCAACGTGTCGGCGGCCAGCGCGCCCTTGAGCTTCACGCTGGAAGCGGGCTCCATGGCCAGGTCTGCCGACCTGCTGGCCTACGGCTGGAAATCGCACAGCTTGCTCGACGCGGTCAGCGTCGGTATCGGAGCGCAGATCGGCGCGACCGACGGCCAGGGCTCGATTCGCATCGCGGGCCTGAGCGCTGCCTCGCTGCCGGTGACCGCAAGCCGCTCGGCCGCACCGGCTGATTCGGCCAACACCGATGCTGCGGTGGATCTGCGGGATGCCATCGCCATCCTGAAGCTGATCGTCGGCCTGGAACTCAACGCTGCAGGCCATGGCTTGTCGCCTTACCAGTCCTTCGCCGCCGATGTCGACGGCAACGGCAAGATCGAGTTGGCCGATGCGATCGCGGTGCTCAAGCATGTGGTCGGCCTGGACGCGCCGGCGCCGCAGTGGCTGTTCTTCGACGAGACCGACATCAGCCTGGCGGCGCGGGACCGGTTGAACCCGGGCAGCGTGCCACCTCTGGAGACCGATCTCTCAGGCTTCGGACTGCACCACATTGGCCTGGTCGGCGTGCTGCGCGGCGATGTCGATGGCAGCTTTGTGGCGGCCAACCCGGGACCGGCGCTGGCCGACACTTACTTCCAGGACTTGGCAGCGACGACGGGGCTGAACCTGACGCAGTTCGGGATCTACATGCCTTGAAGCACCGCCGTCACAGCGCGAAGTCGTAGTCGATCGTCAGCGGCGCGTGGTCGCTGAATCGCTGATCCAGGTAGATCGACTCACGCCTGGCAAGCGCGGCAAGTCCTGGCGTGGCCAAGTGGTAGTCGAGACGCCAGCCCACGTTCTTGGCCCAAGCCTGGCCGCGGTTGCTCCACCAGGTGTATTGCTCGGGCGCCGGGTTGAGGCGACGGAACACGTCGACCAGGCCGGCTTCGTCGAGCAAGCGGGTCATCCAGGCGCGCTCGTCTGGCAGGAAGCCTGAGTTCTTCTGGTTGCCTTTCCAGTTCTTCAGATCGATCGCCTGGTGCGCGATGTTGATGTCGCCGACCAGGATGAACTCGCGCTCGCGTTTGAGTGCGAGCAGGTGCGGGTAGAGATGGTCCAGAAAGCGGTACTTCACGGCCTGCCTCTCCTCGCCGGACGAGCCGCTCGGGAAATAGCAGCTGATGATGCTGAGCTTGCGGTCCGCGCTGTCGAACCGGGTCTCGACATAGCGACCTTCGGCGTCGAAGTCCGGATGGCCCAGGCCGACCACCACCTCGCTGGGCTGCTTGCGGGTGTAGACGCCAACGCCCGAGTAGCCCTTTTTCTGCGCGAAGTGAAAATGCCCTTGCATCCCGGCCACCTGGTCGAAACGGCCGACCACATCGTCATGCTGGGCCTTGACCTCCTGCACCCCCATACAATCCGCGCCCGCCTGCGCCGCCCATTCCACGAAGCCCTTGCTGGCGGCTGAGCGGATACCGTTCAAATTGAGTGTGACAAGTCTGAAAGCCAAGGGATCTC
>JBILYN010000417.1:0-4025 GCA_044377715.1 Aquabacterium sp. | reverse complement strand
CTTCGACGGCGTGTTCGGCAACCCGAGCTGCGCGCAGGTGATGGCCGGTGCAGCGGCATTCAAAACCCATGAAGCAGACTGCGTGATCGGCTTCGGCGGCGGCGCGGCGCTAGACGTGTCGAAAGTGGTCGCGCTGATGGCGGTGCACGACGGCGACGTGCTCGACTACGTCTGGGACCACCCTGCGGTGCGGCCCATCGTCAACCCACTGCCCTACTTGGTCGCATTGCCCACCACCTCGGGCACCGGCTCGGAGGTTGGCCGCTCGTCGGTGGTCAGCGAGAACGACAGCCACCACAAGCGCACCGTGTTCAGCGCCAAGTTGCTGGCCGGTGCGGTGTTCGCCGACCCTGAGCTGACGCTGGCGCTGCCGGCGGCAGTGACCGCAGCCACCGGCATGGACGCCTTGACGCACAACATCGAGAGCTACCTCTCGCCGGCCTATCACCCGCTGTGCGACGGCATTGCGCTCGAAGGCCTGCGCATCGGCGCGCGCGCGCTGGTGGCCGCGGTCAACGAGCCCGGCAGTCTGCAGGCCCGAACCGACATGATGATGAGTTCGATGATGGGGGCGATCGCGTTCCAGAAAGACCTGGGATCGGTCCACGCCTGCGCCCATGCGCTGGGCGCCGTCTGCGACATGCACCACGGCCTGGCCAACGCGCTGATGATCGAGCCCGTGCTGGCCTGGAACTTCGAGGCCGTGCCGGCCAAATTCGACGAGCTCGCCCATGCCGCCGGCTTGAGCGGCGGCGGCTTCGCGCTGCTGGCCTGGCTCAAACAGCTCAAACAGCAGGTCGGCATCCGCGGTGGCCTGGCCGCACGCGGCGTGACGCCGGCGATGTTGCCGCGCCTGGTGCCGCTGGCCGTGACGGACTTCACCGGCCAGACCAACCCGCGACCCGCGACCGCGGCAGACTACGAGCGCTTGTTCCTGGAGGCGATGTGAACGCGCCCGACAAAGCCGCCAGCGCAAGACCGCTGCTGATCGGCGTCTCAGCGCGGATCTACTACCCCGGCACACCCGGCATCAAGGTCAGCGGCGTCTGGACCAAGACGCTGCACTACCTGGAGCAATCGGTCGCGCATTGGGTGATGTCGGGCGGCGCGATGGCGGTGATGGTGCCGGCGGTGGACGCCGAGAGCGTCGTCAGGCGCTCGGACATCCGGCTCGACGATTACGCCGCAGCACTCGACGGCCTGGTGCTGCAAGGCGGCAACGATGTCGCACCTGAGAGCTATGGCGAGACACCGCAGCACGTCGATTGGCACGGCGATCGTATCCGCGACCGCTACGAACTCGAGCTGATCGAAGCTTTCGTCAAGGCCGGCAAGCCGGTGTTCGGTGTCTGCCGGGGTTTCCAGTTGATCAACGTGATGTACGGCGGCACGCTGCTGCAAGACATCGCGACGCAGCGACCGGCCTCGAAGTCGCACCGCGACGTGTCGATCTACGAGCGACATGTCCACGCAGTCGATCTGGTGCCGGGCACAAGGCTGGCAGCGCTCTACCCCGGAGTGAGCCGGGTCGTCACCAACAGCATCCACCACCAGGGCATCAAAGATCTGGCGCCTGGCTTCATCGTCGAGGCGCGCTGCCCCGAGGACGGGATGATCGAGGCGATCCGCAAGCCGGGGCCTGGCTATGTGGCTGCCGTGCAATGGCACCCCGAATTCCACGACGCGCAAGCGCTGGGCACCTTCGACGACGCGCCGATGCTGCGCGACTTCCTCGCCGCGGCGCAGCTTGCGCGCAGCAGCGCCGCACCAGCCCACCTGATCACATCATGACCCAGCTGCAGATCCACAACCCCGCCACCGGCGCGCTGATCACCGAGTTGCGCTGCGATGACGACGCCAGCGTGGCGGCCAAGACCGCCGCAGCGCGCGCCGCCCAGCCGGCCTGGCAGTGCGTGCCGATGGCCGACAAGCTGGCGATGGTCCAGCGCTTCCGGGCGATGCTGATCACCGAGCTCGAGACCCTGGCCACCACGCTGACACAGGAGGTTGGCAAGCCGATCGCGCAGTCGCGCAACGAGCTCAACGGCCTGTTGCCGCGGATCGACTTCTTCCTCGAACAGGCTGAGGCCGCGGTCCACGACCAGCATGTGTTCGATGGCGGTGGCATGCACGAGCAGATCAGCCACATCCCGCTCGGCGTGGTGGCCAACATCTCGGCCTGGAACTACCCTTATTTCGTCGGCTGCAACGTGATCCTGCCAGCACTGCTGACCGGCAACACCGTGCTGTACAAGCCGTCTGAACACGCCACGCTGAGCGGCCTGCACATCACCCGGTTGTTGCACGCCAGCGGCGTGCCGGCCGACGCGCTGCAATGCCTGGTCGGCGCCGGCGCGGTCGGCACCGCATTGACCCGGCAACGCGTTGACGGCGTGTTCTTCACCGGCAGCCATGCCACCGGCGCACGCATTGCCGCGCTGGTCGCGCCGCGCATGGTCAAGCTCCAGCTCGAGCTTGGCGGCAAGGACCCGAGCTATGTGCGCGCCGACGCCGATCCCCGGGCCGCTGCCGAAAGCCTGGCCGACGGCGCGATGTACAACACCGGCCAGAGCTGCTGCTCGGTCGAGCGAATCTACGTGCATGCCTCGGTCCACGACGCTTTCGTCGGCCACTTCCTGGCCACAGTGGCGTCGCTGCGCATCGGCGACACTATGGACTCAGCGACCTCGGTCGGCGCGCTGACCCGCGCGCCGCAACTCGACCTGCTGCAGGCCCAGGTCGACGAGGCGCTGGCGCTGGGTGCCACGCTGCGCTGTGGTGGCCACCGTCTGCCGGGGCCTGGCAACTGGTTCGAGCCCACGGTGCTGACCGGGGTCGACCACCGCATGGCGCTGATGCGCGAAGAGAGCTTCGGCCCGATCATCGGCATCCAGCAGGTCGGCAGCGACGACGAAGCGGTCGCGCTGATGAACGACAGCCGCTACGGCCTGACCGCTGGTGTCTACAGCCGCGACGAGACCCGGTCGCGCGAATTGCTCGACCAGGTCAACGCCGGCAGCGTTTACTGGAACTGCTGCGACCGGGTCAGTCCACGCCTGCCCTGGTCAGGACAGCGCGACTCGGGCATCGGACTGACCTTGTCGACCGCCGGCATCCAAACTTTCACCCGCCCCAAGGCCTGGCATCTGCGCCAGCCCTGAACCAGACCGCGATGCCCGGCAGGCTCAGGCTCACGCTGTTCGACCTCGACCACACGCTGCTCGAGGGCGACAGCGATGTGCTGTGGTGCGATTTCCTGATCGACCAGGGGCGGCTGGACCGCGCGACCTTTGAGCCCCGCAACGCCGAGATGGCGCGCCAGTACCGCGCCGGCAGCGTCAGCACCCAGGCGTTTTGCGATTTCTATGTCGCCACATTGGCCGGCCACAGCGCGAAGGATTGGGACCCGCTGCGACGCAAGTTCCTCGACACGGTGGTCGCGCCGCGGATCCCGCCAGCGGCCCACGCACTGGTGCAACGCCACCGCGACGCCGGCGATCTGATCTTGCTGACCACCGCGACCAACCGCTTCCTGACCGCGCTGACCGCAGCGCACCTGGGGCTGCCACACCTGATCGCCACCGAGTGCGAGACCGACGCCGACGGGCGCTTCACTGGACGCACCACCGGCACCCTCAACATGCGAGAGGGCAAGGTGCTGCGGCTTCAGCAATGGCTGGCGGCGCGACAGATCGAACTGCTGGACTGCGAGTCCACGCTGTACAGCGACTCGATCAACGACTTGCCGCTGCTTCAAGCGGTGCGCAAGCCAGTCGCGGTGAACCCGGACGATCGCCTGCTGGCCCATGCGCTGGCGCAGGGCTGGCCGGTGCTGCAACTGCGCGCAGGCTGAAAACCACTACACTTCGGCCCCGCGCCGGGTTCCGGCGCTGCCCGCAGCCCCTGGATCCACACCATGTTCCGCTGTGTCTCGACGGCGCTGTTGCGCCTGCTGTCCACGCTGAGCTTGGGCTGGGTCTTGGACCCAGCCACGCAGACCCGAACCCAGCGTTGACGCCACCGAG
>JBILYN010000416.1:0-4028 GCA_044377715.1 Aquabacterium sp. | reverse complement strand
CATAGATCAGCGCGTCGCAAACTCGATCCTGATCAAGATCAACCAGATCGGCACCTTGACCGAAACCTTCGCGGCCATCGAGATGGCCAAGCGCGCCGGCTACACCGCGGTGATCAGCCACCGCTCGGGCGAGACCGAAGACTCCACGATCGCCGACATCGCGGTGGGCACCAACGCCGGCCAGATCAAGACCGGCTCGATGAGCCGCAGCGACCGCATGGCCAAGTACAACCAGTTGCTGCGCATCGAGGAAGACCTGGGCGACATCGCCTACTACCCCGGTCGCTCGGCGTTCTACAACCTGCGCTGAGCCTCAAGCTCGTCCAACCGATGCGCCCGGTCACCGTCGCCTTGTTGCTGCTGATGGCAGCCGTACACGCCGGCTTGTGGCTTGGCGATGCCGGGCTGCCGCAGGTGATGAAGCTGCAAGCCCAACTCGAAGCACAGCGGCAACGCAACACCAGCCAGCTGCGCGCCAATGAGCGGCTGGTGGCCGAAATAGAAGACCTGCGGCAAGGGCTGGAGATGGTCGAAGAACGGGCCCGCGCCGACCTCGGCATGATCAAGCGCGACGAGATGCTGGTGCAGTACGCACCTCGGCGTTGATCGCCCGCCGGCCGCGCGCGGCCTGTGCTGACCGACGATGAACGAGCTGCTGGTGCTCTCAGCGCCGCTGCTCGTGCCCGCCTTCAACTGGGCCGGCAGCGACATCAGCTGGCTCGAGATCGTGGCATTGCTGATGGCGCTGGCGATGGTGGTCTGCAATCTTCGCGTCAACCCGATCGGCTGGCCGCTGGCCATCGCCAGTTCGGGGCTGTACGGGCTGCTGTTCCTGCACAGCAAACTCTACGGCGAGGCGGCATTGCAGCTTGTCTTCATCGTGCTCGGTGCCTGGGGTTGGTGGCAATGGCTGCGCGGCACCGCCGAAGGGGCTCGCCTGCAAGTCAGAACCCTGGCGCCACGCCAACGCTGGGCGACGCTGGCGCTAACGCTGGCCGCCTGGCCGCTGCTGGGCGCCACACTGGCGCGCATCACCGACAGCGATGTGCCCTACCTCGACGCGCTGCCCACCGTCGGCAGCCTGACCGGGCAATACCTGCTGGGGCGCAAGTGGGTCGACAACTGGCCAGTCTGGGTCGCTGTCAACATCGTCAGCGTGCTGTTGTTTGCCGTCAAAGGGCTGTGGTTGACGGCGTTGCTGTATGCGCTGTTCGCGCTGCTGGCGCTGCTGGGCTGGCGTTCCTGGGCGAGGATGCTACCGGCAGCCAGGCCGAGCGCATGACGCTGCGCATCGCCATCGTCGGCGCCGAGAGCACCGGCAAGACCGCGCTGGCCCAGGCACTGGCTGAACGCGTCGCAGACTTGAGCGGGCTGCGCTGCACCTGGGTTGGCGAGTGGCTGCGAAGTTGGTGCGAGCGCGAAGGCCGAACGCCCAGGCCCGACGAGCAGGCCGCGATCGCGCAGCACCAGCAGGACTTGATCGAGGTCGCCGCAGCGAATCACGAGCTGGTGGTCTGCGACACCACGGCGCTGATGACCGCGGTGTACAGCGACATGTTGTTCGACGACCGCAGCCTGGTGGCTTACGCGATCGAACAACAACGCCGCTGCGAGCTCACATTGCTGACCGCGCTAGACATCGATTGGGTTGCCGACGGCCTGCAGCGCGACGGGCCGCAGGTGCGAGAACCCGTGGACAACCGGCTGCGCGCGCTGTTGATCGGCCACCGGCTGCCCTGGTCGCTGGTGGCCGGTCGCGGTGCGGCGCGGGTCGAGTCGGCAGTCGATGCGCTGGCGCCGCTGCTGCGCGGCCGCACCACCACCAAGACCGGCCTGTTCACCCGGCTGGCCGAGCGCGACGCTGCCCAGCCGATCTGGCAACAAAACTGCGACAACTGCGACTCGCCTGAATGCGAGCATGCGCTGATGCATCAGAGGCACTCGCCCGATGAATGAGAGCAAGACCAGTTGCTCCAACGCCTCCGGCGTGAAGACGACCTCGTACTGCATCACCCCTTTGCAGCGGGCTTCTTGTGTTCTGCTGCGAGCCTGGCTCGCACCTTGGCCAACGGCACTGCCCGCACCGGACTGGCCTTGAGCGCGTCATAGGCTGGCCCCACGGACTGCGACAGCCAGTTCTCCATCGCGCGGTCCCGCGCCATCAGCACGCGCAAACCGTCGCGGATGACTTCCCTTTCGGTTGCGTACTCACCTGCAGCCACTTTGGTCTTGACGATGTCGGCCATCTCCTTGGGGGGCTCAGTGGTAATCCTCTTCGTGCTGGTGGCGGGCGCCGATCACGAGGACTAGCGCCGGCGTTCGGATGTCGAAGCGAAGGACGTACCCTGTCCCGCCGAATGGGACGATGAGTTCGCGCAGCGTTGGGCGTGCACCCACCTTGCGATAGCTGTAGGGCGTGGTCGAGAGGTGGCTGTTGGCCACCGTGCGAATGCCTTCGACAGCCTCGTAGGCACGGATGGCCTCCTCGACCGTCTCGGCTCGCTCGAGCAGGAAGTCGAACAAACGATCCAGATCGGCATCTGCTTCAGGGGTGAACTCGACCCTGAATGTCATTTGCGCAGTTGTTTCACCCGTGCCGCGACCTTTGCCTCCAGTTTCGACAGCACAAGGTCCGAGGAGATAGAAACCCCGGTGCGCTCGAATTCGGCCAGCGATGCGTCGCAACGTGCGGCGAAGTCGGTTTGCACACGCCTAAATTCGACCGCGGCGCGCACTGATGCCTCGACAAAGTCGGTCAGGGTCTCACCAGGCAAGAGAACGGAATCGAGATCAGCGCGCAACTCCGGCTCCACGCGAACTTGAGGGATGACGGCGGTTTTCATCGAAAAATTGTAGTGCGAACGCACTACATCGTCAATCGCTCATTTCCCGGCTGGCGACAGAGAGGCCATGGTGGACGTTGAGCGTGTCGAACTTCAGGCGCTGCACCGATCTCGGATCGGTGCAAAAGCGCCAAATCGAAAAGTCATGAGTGATCCCGCCGAACCAGTGGGCAGCCGGCAGGGCTCGCTGTTCACGGCCAAGGCACAAACCTCGATCGGAAGACATGTCGGCGCTGCGCAGCAGGATGCTGGCATCAAGCCGGATAGACCCCGAACTGCGAGAGGTTCAAATGGTCTTGCACGCTCAATTCGACGAAATGGCTGGGCGCCAGCGCCGGCGCAGCAACCGGCAGTCCATAGCTGCCATCCACGTCACCGAGCAGCACGCCGACCAAGCCGAGATGGACGGTGCCCGAGCCTATGCTCAACGCCGGCACCGTGCCCGGGCTCAGCGTGGCCTTACCTTGCGCCAACATCGCAGACACCATGCTGTCGGCCTCGTTGAAGAACGCCCATTTCATCGCTGGTGCGGGCAAACCCACCACATGTTTGAGCACCGAGATCGCATCGCTGAGCTCGACCAGGCCGTTGCCGTCGAAGTCGGCCGCATAGAGCTGGTAAGGCGACAGGGGTTTGCCCGCGCCATTGACATCAAGCCCGACGATCATCTTCAAGATGGCAATCGCGTCCGTCAGATTCACCGCCAGGCTGGTGGCGTTGGCCTCTGCGGCGGGCACGATCCGGTTCGCGGTCAGTAGCAAGAGGGTCTCGGTCACTGCAGCCAATGCAGCGGCACCTTTCGCGTCGGTCATGACGCTGTGCAGGCCAGCGCTCAGGCCCACCGCGTTGAGCAGGATGTGAGAGTTCCAGCTGTAGGCCAGCAAGTCGACAGTCTGGACCGCGGTGCCAGGGTCGCTGAGCTTGAGCACCGAAGCGGTTGCGCTGCTGGCCACCGACTCCGCCGTGCCGTGCCCATCGGTATAGCTCGCAGCGACCGTGATCGCCTTGCCGACCTGGGTCGCCGTGAGGACCAGGCTGCTCGATGTCGCGCCGGAGATCGCCACACCGTCGGCTATCCACTGGTAATTGACAGCGCCCAGTCCGTCGAGGTCTGACAGGTTGTTGACAGCCGTCAGGGTCCGGCCCTGCGTGGCGGCCCCCGCGATGATGACCCAGCCGGTGGGC
>JBILYN010000133.1:0-11864 GCA_044377715.1 Aquabacterium sp. | reverse complement strand
CCCCCCCAGGGGGGCCGAGCCCGGACACCGAAGGTCCAGTGGACCTTCGGTGCCTGGCGAGGGGCCGGGCCGACCGGCCCGGCGCGGCCTGCAAGGCACGCCAGCGGCCCGGCGAAGCCGGTTCCGCGGCGTTTGCTTGGCTTGGACGTAGTCATGCTGGATCGGTTGCCATGGAACAGTTGTCATGAACGTTGCGGCAGATACATCCTTGCTGTCGGCGCGCGACCTGAGCGTGCGTTTCGGCGGCGTGCTGGCGGTCAACCGGGTCAGCTTCGAGGTGCGGCGCGGTGAGGTCTTCACACTGATCGGACCCAACGGCGCAGGCAAGACCACCGTCTTCAACCTGATCTCGCGCATCTACACACCGACCACCGGCACGCTGCACTTCGAGGGCCAGCTGCTGTCGGACAAACCGCCGCACGACATTGCCGCGCTGGGCATCGCGCGCACCTTCCAGAACATCGAGCTGTTCGAGAACGCCACCGTGCTGCAGAACCTGCTGATCGGCCACCACATCCACCGCGGCGCCGGCTTCTGGAGCAACCTGTTCTTCACCAAAGCCACCCGTCAGGCCGAGTTGGCCGCTCGGCTGGCGGCCGAAAAAGTGATAGACCTGCTCGGTTTGCAGCCACTGCGTGATACTTTTGTCGCCGGACTACCCTACGGTAAACGCAAGGTGGTTGAGCTGGCGCGCGCGCTGTGCACCAGTCCGAAGCTGCTGCTGCTAGACGAGCCCTCGTCTGGCCTGAACGTCGAGGAGACCGAGGACATGGCCTGGTGGATCCAGGACATCCAGCACGAGCTCGGCATCACGGTGCTGATGGTCGAGCACGACATGAGCCTGGTCTCTCGCGTCTCGGACCGTGTGCTGGCGATGAACCAAGGCGAGGTGCTGGCACTGGGCACGCCGGCAGAGGTCCAGGCCCATCCCGGCGTGATCGAGGCCTACCTCGGGTCGGTCGACGATGTGTCCTCGCTGAGAAGGAAGGCTGCATGACGCCCCAGGATTCAGTGACTACGCAACCCAAGGCAGACGACATCCTGCTGTCGCTGGCCAACGTCGAGAGCTCATACGGCCCGATCAAAGCGATCCGCGGCGTCAGCCTGAAGGTCAGACGCGGCGAGATGGCCACTGTCTTGGGCAGCAACGGCGCAGGCAAGTCGACCATTCTCAAGACCATCTCGGGCGTGCTCGACCCGACCCGTGGCACGGTGATGTTCAAGGGCGAAGACATCACCGCACGCGACCCAGCCGACATCGTGCAGCGCGGGCTGGTCCACGTGCCCGAGGGGCGCGAAGTTTTCCCACTGCTGTCAGTCAGAGACAACCTGTTGATGGGCGCCTACACCCGGCACGACCGCGACGGCGTGGCACGCGACATCGAGCAGGTCTACACCTACTTCCCGATACTGCGCGATCGAGCCGGCCAGGACGCCGGGCTGTTGTCGGGCGGCCAGCAGCAGATGCTGGCGATCAGCCGCGCGTTGATGGCTGAGCCCGACCTGATCCTGCTTGATGAGCCCAGCCTGGGCCTGAGCCCGAAGCTGACAAAAGAGATCTTCGAGATCGTCGTTCGGATCAACCGCGAACGCGGCACGACGATGCTGCTGGTCGAGCAGAACGCCAACATGGCGCTCAATGCCGCCGACTACGGCTATGTGCTCGAGAACGGCCGCATCGTGATGGAAGACCGCTGCGAGGTGCTGCGCGAGAAGGAAGACATCCGCGAGTTCTACCTCGGCATGAAGGACAGCGGCGTTCGCGGTGAGCGGCGTTGGAAAAAGAAGAAGACCTGGCGATGAACGGCCCCTCCCGAAGCGCCTTCGGCGTCCTTGCAGGCCGCGCTGGGCCAGAGGCTCAGCCCTTCGTCAGGCACAAACGGCGCACCGTTTGTGTCCGGACTCAGCCCCCCAGGGGGCGGACGCCTGTGGCCTGGCGGAGCCGGATCCACGGCGTCTGCTTGGTTCGGCCTTCGCGCTTGGCGTCGATCTGCGCTGCTCGGCACAAGCTCGGCGCGCTCGCGACGCTTCCTTCACGATCTCAATCCGTGACCTCGACATCGCGGTACCACGAATGAACTCTGCTGCATCACCCATCGTCACCACCCGCCGCGCCGGCTGGGTTGCTGAAAAACTGACGTTCGACACCGTGCCCAGAATGTTCTGGCAGGGCGTGCAGGCGCAGGGTGGGGCGGTGATGATGCGCCAGAAAGACCTGGGCTTGTGGCGCGCTTACAGCTGGACCGAGGTCGCCAACATCGTCACCGAGGTCGGCGCCGGCTTGGTCAGCCTGGGATTCGAGCCTGGCGAGGTGGCGTCGGTGTTGGCCAACACCTGCCGCGAGTGGGTCTGGGCCGACCTGGCCGTGCTCAGCATGGGCGGTGTGTGCAACGGCATCTACCCCACCGATTCGGCATCCCAGGTGGAATACCTGTGCACCGATTCGGCGAGCCGGTTCCTGTTCGTCGAGGATGACGAGCAACTTGACAAATACCTCGAACTGCGCGACCGCCTGCCGCAAATTCGACGCGTGATCGTCTTCAACATGACGGGCTTGCACGACCTCGACGACCCCCAGATCATCAGCCTGGACGCGTTGCGCACGCTCGGGCGCGAGCACCTGCGCAGTCATCCGCAGTTGTTGGCCGATCGTCTGGCCAGCCGCCAGACGCAGGACTTGGCAGTACTGGTCTACACCTCGGGCACCACCGGCCGTCCGAAGGGTGCGATGCTCAGCCACGCCAACATCTGCGCTTCATTGGCGGCCGTCAACAACTCGATGTTCGAAGGCCTGCCCATGGGTGGCGAGCGGGTCGCCTTTTTGCCCCTGTGCCACATCGCTGAGCGCATGGTCGGCGAGTACGTGCCGATCTTGCGGCGCTCGATCATCAATTTCGTCGAGAACCCAGAGACGGTTTTTGACAATCTGCGCGAGGTGCAGCCCGTCGTCTTCTTCGCGGTGCCGCGGGTCTGGGAAAAGGTGTTTTCGACCGTCGCGATAGCGATCAAGGAAGCCGGTGCCGTACAAAAGCTGGCCTATGCTTGGGCCTTGAGCGAAGGCATGCAGCGCGTCGCAGCGCTCGAGGCTGGCACCCAGCCCGGCATGCTGCTGCAACTGCGCTATTGGCTGGCGCGCACCCTGGTGTTGAACAATGTGCGCAGGATGGTAGGGCTGAACCGGGTGCAGCTTGCGCTGACCGGTGCTGCGCCAATCTCGCCCGAATTGATTCGCTGGTACCTGGCCTTGGGCATCCCGTTGCGGGAAGGCTGGGGCATGACCGAGAGCACCGGCGGCGGCACCGTGATGCCACGCGGCGAGTCGCGCCCTGGCAGCATAGGCTTGCCCGGACCCGGCGTCGAACTGCGCATCTCCGAGCAAGGCGAGATCTTGATGCGGGGTGCGATGGTGTTCAAAGGCTACCTGAACCAGCCCGACAAGACGGCCGAGACAGTTGACGCCGAGGGCTGGCTGCACACTGGCGATGTCGGGCGGGTCGACGCCGACGGCTATTTCTACATCACCGACCGGATGAAGGACATCATCATCACCGCCGGAGGCAAGAACGTCACGCCCAGCGAATGGGAGAACCAGCTCAAGTTCAGCCCTTACGTCACCGACGCGGTGGTGATTGGCGACAAGCGCGCTTACCTGAGCTGCTTGGTGATGATCGACGAAGACAACGTCGCACAGTGGGCCCAGGACCGTGACGTCCAGTTCAGTGATTTCAAGAGCCTGTGCCGCGCGCCCGAAGTACTCTCGCTGATCGGCGAGGAGATCGAAAAGATCAACAAGCAGTTTGCGCGCGTCGAGCAGATCAAGCAGTTCCGCCTGATCGAGCAGCGCCTGACCGCCGAGGACGAGGAACTGACGCCGACGATGAAGCTCAAGCGCTCGCTGATCAACAGCAAATACGCGTCGCTGATCGAGGGCATGTACGCCGCCAAGGCCGCGGCCTGAGCGCCAAGCGATTCACTCGGCGGTGATCTTGCGGTCGCGGATCACCTTGCCCCAGGTGGCTGTTTCAGAGACGATCAGCCTTGCCAGTTCTTCGCGGCTGCCGGGCTGGGGTGTCAGGCCGTGCTTTTGCAACTCGGCCTTGACCTCGGGGGCGTTCAGCGCCTTGACCAGTTCCTGATTCCAGCGCTCAAGCACCGGCAGCGGTGTCTTGCCCGGCGCCACAAAGGCATACCAGTTGGTCGCGCTGAAACCCGGATAGCCTGATTCGGCGATCGTCGGCACATTGGGCAAGAAGGACGGCCGGGTCAGCCCGGTGCTGGCCAACGCGATCAGCTTGCCCGATTCGATGTGTGCCTGCGAGGTCGACAGCGTCGAGTAATAGGACGCGACCCGGCCCGCGAGCATGTCATGCAGTGCCGGTGCGCCGCCCTTATACGGGATGTGCACGGTGTCTATGCCGGCGACCAGGTTGAACAACTCGCCAGCCAGGTGCGAGGCTGAACCGGCGCCGGTCGAGGCGAAATCCAGACTGCCGGGTTTTTTCTTGGCCAGCGCGACGAATTCGGCCAGCGTCTTCGCGCCCACGCCCTGGTGAACCACCAGCACGTTGGGAAAGCTCATGCCCAGCGTCAGCGGCGCCAAGTCGCGCTGCGGGTCGTAGCCCAGTTTCATCAAGTGCGGCGCGATCGCCAGCGGGCCGATCGAGCCCAGCAGGATCGTGCCGCCGTCGGGTACGGCGTTGGCGACGAATTGGTGTGCGATGTTGCCGCCGGCGCCGGCGCGGTTGTCGACCACCACGGTCTGCCCCAGGCTCTCGCCGACCTTCTTGGCGACCAGGCGCGCAGCGGTGTCTGCAGCACCTCCTGCAGCGAATCCGACCACCAGCGTCAGCGTCTTGCGCGGGATGTCCTGGGCCTGGACGGTCAGGGTGGCGATCAGGCTGGCGACCAACAGCAGGGTCTTTTTCATCACAGAGCTTTCGATTTGGTTTCAGTCTTGCGCCAGCTTGAGCCGGCTGGGCTGGCGCTTCTCGATCGCCCACTTCAGCAGCGCCGCGGCGCGGTACATGCCATGGGCGAACTTGCCGTAGGGCATGGTGGCGAACAAGGCCATCACCACGCCGAGGTGGACGCACAGCAGGCTGGGCAGCGCCGACGTACCGCGCGCAGCGGCCAGCGCCAAGCCGGTGGCTGCGGTGAAGAACAGCAGCGCGATGAAGCCGCGGTCCATCGCACCCTGCGCCGGATCACCGGCCAGCGGGTCGCGCCGCAGGTTCAACCAGCCCAAGCCTGCGCTGCCCAACATCAGGCTCACACCGCCTGGGACACCGAGCAGCTTGGGCAGGCTGGTCCAACCGTAAGGCGCTGACCAGCCCAGCAGGTAGTGGTAAGCCGTTGCGCAGACGGTGGCTGCAAAACAGGCGATGAAACCGTAGAAAGTCAGGTGGTGGAAGCGCCGGCGCCAGAGTGTGAAGGCGTCGTCGTCATTGTTGCAACCCTCGCCATGGCCGCCGCCCAGGTGTTTCAGCCCCAGCGTGTCGCGACTGGCCTCTGCCCAGGCCGCGCTTGACGCCGGTCCGGGTGAGGCTTCGCGCCAGAAGCTGCGCAAGCCCAGCCCCAGCGCCAGCATCGCAAAGCCAAAGACTGGCGCGAACAACGAGACCATCAGTCCGTGCGGGAAGATGGCGTAGAAATCCTTGACCGGCTCGGCGGGCCACAGCGTGCCCTGGCGTGCCAGCGCGAGCAGCATGAACAAAGCCAGAGCTGCGGCCAAGGCCAGCGCCAAGGTCAGGCCGGCTCGCTGGTAGAGCGCGCCGAGAGCGGCCGGCCAGGCATGCTGCACATAGGTCTGGCCGCGAACCCTGGCCAATGCCCTCGGCAGGTTGACGCCGAACTCGTGCGGCGGCGCGTACTGGCAGGCGTGCAGACAGGCGCCGCAGTTGTGACACAGGTTGGCCAGGTAATGCGCGTCGGCCGGATTAAAGGCCAGTCTGCGCGTCATCGCCGGGAAAACCGCGCAGTAGCCCTCGCAGTAACGGCAAGCGTTGCAGATCTGCAGCAGCCGCGCCACCTCGGCTTCGTCAGCGCTGGCAGCATGAATCGGGATCACGCGCTGCGGGGCAGCGGGTCGACCGTCGGCCAGCGCTGCAGCTTCGCGAGTCAGGGTTTCAAGCGGATTCAAGCGCGGCTCCTGCGGTCGATGCGGTCGAGTGGGGGGCTGAGGAGGCTGAATGGGGGGCTGGGTGGCCGGTCGCTGCTGCGGCCTGGCTGCCAGCGATGCGGCCGAACGCGGTGCCTATCGACATGCCGACGCCCGCGGTATAGCCCTGGCCCAGCACATTGCCAGCCATCATCTCGCCAGCGACGAACAGGTTGTCGCTGGGCTTGCCACCGAAGCGCACAGCGGTGCTGGCGTCGACCTGCAGCCCCAGGTAGGTGAAGGTCACGCCCGGGCGCAGCGCGTAGCCGTGGTAGGGCGGGGTGTCGAGCGGCAGTGCCCAGTGGGTCTTGGCCGGCGCCAGGCCCTCGGTGTGACAGTCGTCGAGGACGGTGTGGTCGAAGCTGCCGACGCGGCAGGCGGCGTTGTAATCGGTCACGGTGCGCTGCAGCCGGTCCGGATCCAGGCCGAGCTTGGTGGCCAACTCGGGCAGGCTGGCCGCGCTGATGCCGTCGAAGACCGGCGGCATGAAGCGGCCGATCGCCTTGGCGTCGATGATCGAGTAGCCGATCTGGCCGGGCTGCTGGGCCACCAGTCGACCCCAGATCGCGTAACGCTTGGGCCAGAAGTCTTCGCCCTCGTCGTAGAAGCGCTGGCCTTCGCGGTTGACCATCACGCCCAGCGAGACCGAGTCGAGCCGGGTGCAGATGCCGCCGTCGTAGAGCGGCGCGCGCGCGTCGATCGCCACCATATGGGCCTGGGTCGGGTCACCGATCGAATCGGCCCCCAGCGCGATCAGGTGCTTGAGCAGCACGCCGGTGTTGAAGCGGGTGCCGCGGATCAGGAAGTTATCTGCCGGCCATTCACCCAGCGCGTTCTGGCCCCAGGCCTCGCGCAGCCACTCGCGGTTGGACTCGAAGCCACCGGCCGCGAGCACGCAGCTGCGCGCGGCGATGCGCTCGCCGCCGCTGAAAGCCGCGACAAAGCGCTCGCCAGCCAGCTCGATGCGGTCAACCGGGCTGTCGTAACGGACCTGCACGCCCAAGCGCTCGGCGCTGCGGTAATAAGCGTTGACCAGCGCCTTGCCGCCGCCTAGGAAGAAGGCGTTGGTCCGTGCCACGTGCAGTGCGCCAGACAGTGGCGGCTGGAAATGCACGCCATGTCGACGCATCCAGGGCCTGCAAGTCGAAGACGCTCGGATCACCAAACGTGCCAGCGCCTCGTCGGTCTTGCCGGCGGTGACCTTGAGCAAGTCTTGCCAGTACTCCTCTTCCGGGTAGGCCTCGACCAGCACATCTTGCGGCGCGTCGTGCATGCAGCGCAGGTTGCGGGTGTGCATCGAGTTGCCGCCGCGCCAGGCCTTGGGGGCAGCTTCAAGCAGCAGCACGCTGGCACCGGCCTCGCGCGCCATCAGCGCGGCGCACAGCGCGGCGTTGCCGCCACCGATCACCAGGACATCGACCAAGCCACGTCTCCTCAGGGTAGGGCGCCACTGTAAGCGCGAAGCTCGGCCCGCAGGCCGGACCGATCGGCCGCCCGGACTGTCAGAGGGCTTGCAGGATCGTCACCGCGCAGGCGGCCTCCTCAAAGCCAATCACACCGCCGCCGTTCTCGGCCAGGCCGATCCGGGCTCGGCTGGCCTGGCGCTCGCCGGCCTCGCCGCGCAGTTGCAGCGCCAACTCGTGGATCATCGACAAGCCGGTCGCGCCGACCGGATGGCCTTTGCTGACCAGCCCGCCCGAGAGGTTGATCGGTCGCTCGCCGCCCAAGGCCGTGGCACCCGAGGCGACATAGGCACCGCCCTGGCCGATCTCGCAGAAACCCAGCATCTCGGCCTGGTAGAGCTCGCAGAATGAGGTCGCATCGTGGACCTCGGCCACGTCGATGTCGCGCGGGCCGAGTCCGGCCATCGAATAAGCGCGCTGGGCCGCCACCTGGCTCAAGCCCGGTTCGTCCAGGCGGCGGTACTTGCCGCCGGTCAGCACGCTGGCGCTGATGCGCAGTGCGCGCTCGCGAACCGCCGCCGGCAAAGACTTCAGGAACGCTGCCGAACAGACCAACGCGGCTGCAGCACCGTCGCCGATCGGTGCGCACATCGCACGCGTCAGCGGCCAGCTGATCGATCGATCGTCCAGCACTTGCTGCGGCGAGACCTCGAAGCGGTACTGCGCCAACGGGTTCTTCGCGCCCATCGCGTGGTTCTTCGATGCGCCGAATGCGATCTGCGCTGCGGTCGTGCCGTGGTGCTTCATGTGCCAGGCGGCCTGCATCGCGTAGGTGTCCATGAACAGCGTGCCGCCGCCGTCCTTGGGGTTGAAGGGCTTGCCCGCTTGCTCGCCAGCTGCGGCGTAATAGCTCAGCCAGTCCTGCGGGTCAAGCTGGTCGATGCCGCCGTCGAAGATCTCCTGAGTGCGCAGCGGTTCGTCGGGCACAAAGGTCTTTTCGACGCCGATTGCCAGTGACAGCTCGGCCGTGCCCGACAGCACGTCTTTCCAGGCACCGTGCAGTGCCATGCTCGCGGTGGCGCAGCCGCCTTCGACGTTGATCATGGGCACCCGCTCAGGGAACAGCTGTTCGCGCACCAGAGGCGTGAAACAGACCTGGCCTCGGATGTTGCGCTGGCCCCAGCTGCCCATGCCGCAGTTGCCGAACCAGGCGTTGGCAATCTGGTCGCCGTTGGCCAGTCCGGCATCGCGCAGCACCGCGAGGTAGGCCTCGCGGCTCAAATCCTTGAAGCTGGCGCCGGGCTGTTTGCCGAAGCGGGTGCAGCTGGTGCCGATCAGGTAAGCGTCGTTCATCTTTTCATCCCCGTTGTGTCATCCCAGTTGTGTCATCCCAGCTGAACAGGCAGCCGGGACAGCCCGCGCATCGCCAGCGAGTCTATCCATTCGGTCTCGCCGGCCGCGCGTTCGATCTTGCCGAAGCGCCGGATCAACCCGGCGAAGCACAGCTGGGCTTCCAGCCTGGCCAGCGGCGCGCCCAGGCAGAAATGCAGGCCGAAGCCGAATGTCAAGTGGCGGTTATTTTGGCGCGCGATGTCCAGGCCCTGCGGATCGTCGAAGCGGCGCGGGTCGCGGTTGGCGGCGTTGACCATCGCGAACACCCGATCGCCGCTGCGCAGCAGCTTGCCGCAGATCTCGTGGTCGGCCGAGACCACGCGGGTGATCGCGTTGCTTGGGCCGTCGTAGCGCAGGAACTCCTCGACCGCCGGGTTGATCAACGCCGGGTTGTCGCGCAGGCGCTGCAACTGGTCGGGGTGGTCGAGCAGCGCGTTGGCCGAATTGCCCAGCAGATGGGTGGTGGTCTCGTGGCCGGCGAACAGCACCAACATGCAGGTCGCGACCAGTTCGTCTTCGCTCAGCGAGCCCTGCTCGTCGCGCGCGGTGATCATCCGGCTGACGAAGTCCTCGCCCGGCGCAGCCCGACGAGCCGCGATCACCTCGCGAAAAAATCCCGCCAATTGGGTCGCGCCGTGGCGGGCCCGGTTGTAGCGGTCGGGGTCGGCACGCGACGATCCTACGAAAGCGCGCAAGTCGTCCGACCAGGCTTTCAAATCAGCATAGGACTGGTGCGGGATGCCCAGCAAGTCGAGGATCACATAGGCCGGCAGCGGCATGGCCACTTGCTGCGCCCAGTCCACAGGCTGGTTTTTCGGCAGCGCGTCGAGCAACTGGTCGACGACTCGGCCGACAGGCTCAGCCAGCGCCTCTATCGAGCGCGGCGTGAAAGCTGTGCCCACCAAGCGGCGCAATCGCGTGTGCTCGGGCGGGTCACGGAACACCATCCACAGCGACAGGTAGCGCATCACCTCGGCCAGGGTCTCGCGCCGCTCACCCTTGAGCTGCGCGTAGAACGGCCGCAGACGGTCAGGCGACATGAGGTCGGACATCGCGACCTGACGCACGTCGTCGTAACGCGTGAGCACCCAGCTGCGAAGCGACTCGCTCCAGTGCACCGGGTCGTCGTCCTGCAGCTGACTGTAGGCGGGGAAAGGGTTGCGCCGCACCTCGGGAGCGGCTGGGTCGTAGCTCATTTTCATGGCGCGCAGGCTACTTCAGCGGAACAAAACAAACAAGTGTTTGGGTATTGGGGTTTATCTTCATAAGCACCATGGCCGGCGTCGGAACTTCAGCGCTCAAGAAGCGTTGCGCCGCCTCTGAATCAGGGCGCCGACGGCCACCATTTCAGGCTTGGCTTGCGGCAGGCCCTCCAGATTTGCCCGGATATCAATCGACCGATTGGCTGGTAGTCTTGTGCAGATTGGCTACCAGGCCTTGTTTGCCACCCATCCGGGCTTGTTGCCCGGGCCGACGCCCCCCGCACAGGAGAGACCGCCCTTGGTCAGCCGAACCCCAGCCCCGCCCCTGCCGTCGCCGACCGGCGCAGCGACCGCGCCGCTTGTCGCACTGCCGCTTGTTGCACTGCCGCTGACAGACCGGCGCAACCGGGTGATGTGGCTCAACAACGACCGCGTCTTTTATGCCGGGCTTTTGGGCGCGATGAGCGTGCGCACCATGGGCGGCTGGCTGGTCTACGTCTCGCTGGGCTCACCGATCCGGATTGCGGTTGGCGACGCAGCGCTGGGCCTGTTGTCGGCCGACACGGTTTGGCAGAGCACCGACCTGGCCGTGGTGCCGCCGTACACGCCACACCGGGTGGTTTGCGACGAGCGGCTGATCTGCAGCATCACGGTCGAGCCCGAGACCGTGGACGACGCCGCACTGCCTGACTTCATGCGCTTCCACGCCGGCGCCGTGCCGGGTGATTGGCCGGGTGCGGCACAAACCGTGCAGCGGGTGCGTGCTGCCCACACTTGGCTACGCACCCACGGTCGCGACATCGACCTGCAGACCACCAGCTTTGACGAATGTTTTTTCGGCCAGCGATTGGCGCCGCGCCAGCTCGATCCACGCATCGCTGGCGTGCTGGAGGAGATCCGCAACGATCCTTCGCGCACCACCACGGCACAGGACTGTGCGAAGGCGGTCGGGCTGTCGTTTTCGCGCTTCCTACACCTTTTCAAGGATGAGGTCGGGACGCCTTTTCGCAGTCTTCGGACCTGGAAGCGGGCGCGCAGCCTGCTGCACCATGTGACCCGTGAGGCCAATTTGGTGCACGTGGCGCTCGACACCGGATACCCCGACTCGACCCACTTCAGCCACTCGATCCGCCATGTCTATGGCCTGAAGCCGAGTGAGTTGTTCGCCGGCTCCCGGCAACTCACCGTGTTGGGTGACAGTCCGGCCGCGCGCGCTGCGCAGCAGGCCGAGCGCTGGTGCTGAACAGGTCTTGATCCGTCACAGACCTGCGGCCATCGGCCGTCGCGTTGGTGTCTAGGCTTGACCTGCCTCACAGCTTGGCGGCCCGTGCCTGATTTCCAATAGCGCATGAGTTTGCCCGAACCCGTCGATGTCGATGGCAGCGGGCAGATTCCAGGGAGCGCGGGATCATGACAAGGCAACACGGCAAACCCGGTTCGGGCAAAAGCAAGGCATTGGGCGACGCACGGGGCGGACTGCGCCTGGTGGTCGAGGGTGCACGCCACATCACCGGGGTGGTTGAGGCGCTGCACGGCCAAATCCAGCGCCTCGCACCGCCGCTGCGCCTGCGCCTGGTCCGGGTCGACGATGCCAAGCCTACCCAGTCTTTCGACACCGATGGACTGCCTCGCACACGCGGCTTGACCGGCATGGTCTACCGCAGCATCCAGGGTGGTACACAACTGATAGGCGATGGTCTCGACGGCTTG
>JBILYN010000012.1:0-35506 GCA_044377715.1 Aquabacterium sp. | reverse complement strand
GGCCATATCGAGGGCGGCTTTGGCGCATGGAAAGCAGCCGGGGCGCCGGTGGCTGACAAGGCGGTGGCTCGCAGCAAGCCTGCGGCTGTTTGAGGCGTGACATAGCGCACGGCGGCGCTTTGACGCCGCGCATTCGCTGCATCTATGCTTGCTGCTGCGCGCCCCAAGGCCGGCGGAAGCCGGCCGCCCCCCGAGGGGATCAAGCAAAGTGGCAAAGCTACATTTGCTTGAGAGCGTCTGGCACCTCTGTCTGGTGCATACCACCACAGGAGCAAGGACGATGGCCGCTGTGATGAATGCCGACGCGGTCGATGCCACAAGCCTGCAAGGCAAGCTGTTGCTGATCGATGCCGAGCAGGCCAGCGCACGGATTGTGGCCGGCCTGCTGGCCCAGCATCGCGGGGTCAGTCTGGTCCACGCGACCGGCGGACTGGCCGGCGTGGCACTGGCGCTGAGTGAGCGACCCGACTTCGTGATCCTGGACATGCGATTGCCCGACATCGGTGGGGTCGAGGTCGTGCGCAGGCTCAATGGCGAGATCGCTCAGCGCGGGTTGCGGGTGGCGATCCTCACCAGCGAGCAAGCTTCGATCGAGACCGTCAAGGCAATGAGTCTGGGCGTTTTTGAATACTGGCCTCGGCCGCTTGAGCCGCGACTGTTGGAGGCCGGCGTGCGTCGCGCGCTGACGGGCCGGCGGCCGGATCCGGCGCGCTGCTTGCCCCTCCAGCGTCGAGCTGAGCGTGCGCTCAGTGACGAGCTTGCGCTGTCTATCCAGCCAAGTTCTGGGCCACCCGCTCGGCGATCGCCAGGCCCGCTGATCTTGGGCCGCAGACCGGCCTAGCCCGGCTGCAGCGTGCCGTCGGCCAGCGCGGCGTTCAGTTCGTCGACCTGCGCGACCCGCGCGAGCCCGCTCGCGACGGCGTGATCCCCAGCGCCTTGCACGCGCCGCGCGGCATGCTGGAGTTCTGGGTTGATCCCGAGTCGCCACACCACCACCCGGTGTTCAAGCTGCCCGGCACCTGCTATGGGCTTGTTCTGCGCCGGTGGCTGGCGCTCGGCGCTGGCAGCCCTGACGATGCAGCAGATGGGCGTGGAGAACGTGGTCCATCTCGATGGCGGCGTCGGCGACTGCAAGCAGGCCGGCGAGCCGGTGGCGCAACGTCCGGCGGGCCGCCCGGCCGGTTGAGGTCCGCGCCGACCGTGCTCACTGCACCCGGATTTATCCGGGCAAGCCTAGGCGGCTTTGCGCTGATCCGTTGAGCGAAGTTGTGTCCTGCCGCGCGCTGCCCCTCATCCGAGGGGCGCCCCCCCGGGCGGAGGATGTTTCGGGGCATCCCCTATGACATTCTTTTCTGACGGGTGAAGCAAGTCGCGGTTTCAGCGGCTGCCGTCGTGAATCAACTCTCGGGGATCGGATATGACTTCAGTTTCGTGGACACAGACGGTGGCGCTGGCGCTGTCGGCGGCGGCCTTGGTGGGCGGCGCTTCGCAGGCATCGGCGGCGACCAATGTGGCCCAGGGCAGCAGCTTCGCCTTGCCCTGGACCGACGCCGCGATTGCCGCGACGCCGGTGGCCGGCTTCAGCGACAGCGACCTGTTCGTTGGCTTCGATTCAGCCGTGCTGCAACTCACAGGCGTCACGCCGGGCGACGTGTTCCCCGGGGCGACGGCAACGTTCCAGGGCATGGCACTCGCACCTGCGTGGGCGCCGACGTACACCTTCGAGTGGTACGCGGTGACAGGGGGTGACATCCTCCAGCACACCACCGCAGGCGACGTGGTGCACCTGGGCCTCAGTGTGCTGGCCGGCGCGCCGCTCGGGTCGACTTTCGTGTACCTGCTGCCCTTTTCCTACCCGGATACGTTTGCTGCGCCGTACTACAACGTGGACCCTGCTGGCATGGAATTCAACATCACCGCGGTGCCCGAGCCCGACACCGTGGCGATGCTGTTGGCCGGGCTGGGGCTTGTGGGCGCTGCCGTCGGGCGCCGACGCAGCACACGAGGTCGGTCCAGGGTTCTGGTGCCTTGGTGGTGCCGATGCGGGTCGGCGGCCAGACAGTCCCGCAACCTCCCGCTGGGCTCTGTTGAAGGAGAAGTGGGATGAGCAAGCTTGTTGATCTGCTGCACCGGGCCGCTGCCCGCTCGCTGTCGTCCTGGTCCGGCGCCCGCGCCGTCGACCGCCCGCTGGTTCGCGCCGGCGTCAGGGTCGCCGCTGGTCGGTCCGTCAGCGCGCGCGTGGTGCGCGAGTTGCCGTTCCGCCGCAAGGTGTTGTTCGAGGCGCTCGAGCCGCGTCTGCTGCTGTCGGCCGATCTGATGCCGGGCAGCACGCCGCCAGTGGCCGTCAACATCGTCGCCTCGCCGCCGGTCGTCAGCGTCGAGTCGGTCGTCGCCAGCGGCGCCGAGCCGCTGACGATGCACGCCGTCGGCCCGATCGAGGGCGGGGTGCATGTGGCCGACAGCCGCAGCGGCTTGCTCTCCGGCCAGCCAGGCGACCTGCCGGTCAGCCAGTCGTACAGCGTCGACCTGGCCGCCGGCCAGACGGTCAGCGCCATCGCTTCGATCGACAACCACGGCTTGTCCGGCTTCTATGGTGTCGAGTTGGACCTGTTCGGGCCCGATGACAGTCTGTTGGGCTCAAGCCTCGGCCTCGACGGCGCACCGTTGGAGACCGTGGTGGCGCCGGCCGACGGCAGCTACACCGTCCAGCTCACTGTGTCGGCGATGGGCCCCGGTGCCGGTGAGTTGGGCTATCCGGCGCAGATCGGCTTGACACTGAACGTCGCTGTCGACGCCGCGCTCGAGGTCGAGCCCTGGCTGAGCGGCAACGGCAACGACACGGCCGACGTCGCCCAGTGGCTCGACGGCGGGCAGGCCTTGCCGCTACCGGGCGCGCAGCGCGCCGCCGTCGTCGGCCGGCTGACGCCGCAAGGCGACGGGCGGGCCGACACCGATCTGTACCGGATCGAGCTCTCGGCCGGCGAGTCGCTGCAGGCCGAGACCACGCTGTCCAATGCCCAGGGCTTCATGCAACTGCTGGACAGCGCCGGCAACATCGTCGCCATCGCCAACCGCACCGGCGCAACGATGCAGTGGGACGGCCCGCTGGGCATCCCGCAATTCGTCGCCGACAGCGACGCCACCTACTTCCTGAAGGTCGACCTGTGGTGGGACCCCTCCCGTGCGCTCGATCCGGTCGACTACACGCTGGTCGTGGCCCGCAACACCAGCCTCGACCCCGACAGCCACAGCGAGCTGGGGTTGGCCGCCTCGCAGCTGGCGGCGATCCAGAACCCGCCGCTCGCCCCCGTGAGCGCGGCTAACCCCGACGCCGCAACGATCGGCAGCACGCGACGCTTCGACGCCACGGTCAACCCTGGCGGGGACCCGGTGCTGATCGACATCGCGCCGATCGCCGATGGCACGCAGGGCTGGAGCAGCGTCTCGCCGCAGGTGCGGGTGCTGGACGAATTCGGCAACGAACTGCCGGTCCTTCCCACGCCGGGCCCCTTCGGTGAGCGCTTCTTCGCACTGGCTACCCCCGGCGCGCGCATCTCGATCGAGATCACCTCGCCGACCGATGGCCAGTTCCTGCTGCAGGTGCAGGGCGCCAGCGGCGACAACCCAGCACCCTTGCTGCAGTCCGGCTCGTTCGGCGACGGGCTGGTCGGCTCCACCACACCGTGGCAGAACCTGGTGCTGAGCGAGACCTACCGCGCCGACCGCATGGGCCCGGTGACGCTGTTCGATGAAGCGGGCAACGCCCTCGGCGACGTGCAGCTCTCTCCGTGGTGGTCCGACACCGGCGTCACGGTGAAGTTGCCCGACGACCTGGCCGCCGGCAACTACACGCTGGTGGCCGAGGCCGGCACCTTCGTCGACCTGACCGGCCAGGGCACCGACCGCTTCGAGGTCGGCTTCACGGTCGATGCCCAGCGGCCGCAACTGGTGTCGCCCACGCCGGGCAGCGCGGTCGAGATCTCGACCGACCAGACCATCACCTTGACCTTCGACGAGGCGATGAGCCGCTACTGGCCTGACGCGAGCTTCTTCGACGCCGAAGGCAATCCGCTGTCGCTGAACTGGGACTTCCTGTGGTCCGACGACGGCCGCACGCTGACGATCCAGCTGACCGACACGCTGCCCGAGGGCACTTACGAGCTTCACCTGCCTGAATGGAACTTGCAGGACATGGCCGGCAACGAGTACGACGCCAACACCGCCACCGCGACGGTCGACCCACTGACGCTGCGTTTCACCACCGACCGCGACACCTATGTCATGCCCGCGCTCGTCGCGCGCGAGCCGCTGGGCTCGTTGGTCTTCGCCAGCGCGGTCAACGCGATGCTGTCGAGCAGCAACGACGTCGACGAGTTCGAAATCGACCTCGGCGACAGCGTCACCTTCACCGCGGTGGTCAGCGCCCAGCTCGGCCAGTCGTCGGACACGCTGCCGGCGGTGCAGCTGGTATTGATCGATCCAGATGGCAACGAAGTGGCGAGCGCCAGCACCAGCGCCGCCGGCCGCGCGCTGATGATCCCGGACGTCACCACCGGTGCGGCCGGCCTCTGGCGGCTGCGTGTGAGCTCGCCCGACGGCGGCGCCGGGCTGTACAGCGCGTCGGTGGTCATCGGTGCCGGCGTGCAGCGCGAGGGGGTGGAAGTCGGCGGTGACCTGCAGCCGTCGAACGGCAGCCGCGCCAACGCCGAGGACCTCGATGCCACCAGCCTGGGGCTGGCCCCGGGCATCGACCGGCTGGCCAGCGTCGGCCGTTTCTCGCCGGTCGTGAACCCGGGCACCGGCGCGGCCACCGCTGACGTGGACTTCTTCCGCTTCACGCTCGATGCCGGCCAATCGGCCAGCATCGTCGTGGCCGTCGAAGGCACGCCGACGGTCGACAATCTGCGGCTGGGCCTGTTTGACGACAGCGGCGACCTGGCCGCTGAAAACGGCATGTTGGTCTCTGCGGCGATCGCCAGCCCGCACGCCGACCGGGTGATCCTCGACTTCACCAACCATGGCGGTGACCCGGTCACGCTGTATGCCCGTGCGCGCGCCGACAGTTCGGCGCGCTACAGCATGGTCGTCACCCGCGGCGCCACCTTCGACGTCGGCATGGTCGACAGCCTGCCGCAGTCGCTCGGCCCCACCGGCGCGGTGCTCGGTGAGCTCGATGGCTCGTCGCAGGGCGGTGGCGGCACCACCAGCGACCCGGGCTCGCCGGCCAGCCAGATGGTGGTCTACGATGGTTCCAGCTATCGGTGGGATCTCTACGGCAACGGTGTCGTCAACGACGGCAGCAACGACGCCTACGACGGCGGCCAGTACCTGCGACTGAGCGATGCGCTGTCCGGGCTGTCCCAGTACGCCTTCTCCACCGACAGCGGCACGCTGTCGGTCGACGGCCGCACGCTGTCGCTGACCGACACGGTCAGCAGCGAGTTGCGATTGAACCGCAAGGTCTATGTGCCGACCGCCGACGCCTTCGCGCGCTTCCTCGACCAGGTGACCAACACCGGCACGACGACGCGCACTGTCACGCTGACGGTCTATGGCAACCTGGGGTCCGACAGCGGCACGCAACTCTTCGGCACCGACACCCTGCCCGTCGGCGTGTTCGACATCACCGACCATTGGGTGGCCACCGACGACTACGACGGCAATGGGGATCCGTCGCTGGCGCATGTCTCCTGGGGCGCCGGCGGGCTGGCGCCCAGCGGCGTGTCGCTGAACTACGACAGCCTGACGCGCGACTGGACGCTCACGCTGGCGCCGGGCCAGACGGTCGGGCTGCTGCATTTCGCGGTGCAGGGCCCAAACCAGGCCACCGTGCAGGCCACGGCGCAGCGGCTGCTGCAGTTGCCGACCGAGGCCGTGACTGGCCTGTCGACCGCCGAGATGGCCAGCGTGGCCAATTTCGCCCTCGGCAACTCGGACCAGTACGGGCTTTGGGTCAACGCCGGTGACCATCTCGAGCTCAGCGCACAGGCTGTGGGCCAGAACGCGTTGCCGTTCACGCTGCGGCTGACCGATCCCAACGGCGTGGTCCGCCTGGACACCGGCCTGCCCCCGGGTCCGGTATCCGGACTGAGCACGTCGCTGGATGCGACCGTCGGTGGCCAATGGTCGGTGCAGGTCTACAGCCAGCAGACGGTGGGCGAATACCTGCTGCAGGTGACCGGCGCTACCGGCACGCCGCCGGCGCCGCAAGTGGTGTCGTCGACACCGGTCGACGCGGGCCCGGTCGACGGCCTGCCGCCGTACATCGACGTCAATTTCGACAGCTTCATCCGGTCCGATTCGGCCGATGCCGGCGACCTCGTCCTCGACCAGGTGGCCGTCGACGCCGGCGCCGCGGTCACCAGCGTCGAGGTGCGCAGCGGCCGCACGCTGCGCTTCCACCTCAACGGCGCCGCCTTGCCCGAGGGTATCGTGCACTGGGCCATCGCCGACGGTGCCGTGCTCGGCCACGACGGCCAGGGCAACGCGGAGAGTGGCGGCAGTTTCAACATCGACCTGACGCCGCCCCAAGTCACCGATTCGAACCCGGCGACGCAGCGCGCGCCGCTCGGTTCGATCACCTTGACGCTGACCGAGGCCGTCGACCCGGCCTCGGTCAGCGTGGCGGACATCGCCAGCTTCACCGGCCCCGATGGCCAGGACCTGCTGGGCCAGATCACCGCCATCGTGGTCAACGACCGCCAGCTGACGGTGAACTTCGACAATCAACATGTGCTCGGCGAGTACCAGCTGACCGTCGGCCCCGACATCCGCGACTTGGCCGGCAACCCACTGAACCAGGACGGCGACAGCACCGCCGGCGAGGCGACCGACGACCGCTTCACCGCGGTGGTGCAGGTCACGCAGATCGACCTAGTGGTCGATTCGATCACGCTGCCGCCTCAACTGCTGACCGGGCAGTCGGCGCAGCTGTCGTGGACCATCGCCAACACCGGCAGCGGTCCGCTGGCCGCCGATACGAATTGGTACGACCGGGTCTGGCTGGTCGGGCCGGACGACAGCGAGACCTACATCGGCGACTACTACCACTACCAGTACAGCGAGTTGGCCGTCGGCGACAGTGTGACGATCAGTCAGTCGTTCGTCGTGCCGCTGGGCATCGGCCTGCAGGACGGCAACTACCGCATTCGCGTCGCGACCGATATATACGGCTACGAGCCCGAGCTGGATGAGGGCAACAACGCGCTGACCAGCCCTGACACGGTGGCGCTGTCCAACGTGGCCCCCGACCTCGTGGTCTCGAACATCGTCCCGCCGTCCGGCGTCACGACCGGGGTCTCGTTCAGCGTGCAGTGGACCGACACCAACCAGGGCAACGCGGCCGCCAACACCAGCAACGGCTACTACTACGACCTGATCCAGCTGACAGACGCCGACGGCAACCTCGCCACGACGCAGCAGTGGAGCACCTACTTCTACGACAACATCCCGGCCGGTGAAAGCCGTCAGCGATCGCTGTCGATCACGCTGCCGGCGGCGCTGGCCGGCGGCCAGTACCGGCTGCGCATCACGACCGATGCCGCGTCCTTGGACGGCAGCCAGGTCAACGAGGGCGCCGGCGAGAACAACAACTCGACGCTGTCGGACCTGTTCACGGTGCATTCGTTCGACCTGCGCCCGGTGGCGGTGACGGCACCGACTGCCGCGACGATGGGCGATCAGATCACCGTCTCCTGGCAGGTACAGAACGTCGGCGGGGCGGCGGGCGGTGGTTCCTGGTACGACCGGGTTCATCTCGTCAACCCGACGACCGGCGAGATCGCCTATGAGCAGAACGCCGGCTACAAGAACCACGACCTGAGTGCCGACGGCAGCTACACCGACCAGCTGAGTCTCACGGTGCCGACCAGGGCGGCCCTGGCGCATGGCGACTACATCGTGCGGGTGCTGGTCGACGTCTACAACTACCGCGCCGAGAGCAATGAATCGAACAACGCGCTGGATGCCGCGTCGCGCCTGACGGTCACGCCGATCAGCGTGCCCGACCTGGTGGTCAGCGCGCTGAGCTCGGCCGATTCGGTGGCCGCCAACCAGGACCTCAGCGTCACCTGGACGGTGGCCAACCAGGGCGCCGCGGCGACAGCGCACGACTACTACGATCGGATCTGGCTGGTCGACGACAGCGGCATTGCCACGCAGTTGGGCGACGTTTACCAGCCGGCGATGCTGGCTGCCGACGCGACGATCGAGCGCACGCAGGCCTTCCGCGTGCCGCACACGCTGCCGGTGGGCACCTACCGGCTGCGGGTGGCCACCGACATCTACCACTACATCAACGAACTGCTGAACGAGGACAACAACACCACCACCGCCGTGGCGACGCTGCAGGTCACCACCGCGATCGTGCCGGATCTGCAGATGCAGGCCATCGTGCCGCCGGCGTCGATCACGCTGGGCCAACCGGTCACCGTCACCTGGACGGGCGTCAACAACGGCACCGGCGTGATGCCAGCCAATTCGACCTGGTACGACCGGGTCGAACTGCTGAACGCCAGCACCAACCAGGTCGTGTACACCAACTCCGCCTACGTGAACCCGGTCGCCGAGCTCGCCGTCGGCGGCACCTACGGCGGCAGCTACACCTTCACGCCGCCGATCAGCTACCCGACCTACCTTGAGGGCAACTACCTGTTCCGCATCACCAGCGACGGCTATGGTTACCAGAACGAATCGAGCGAGTCGAACAACGCGCTGCTGTCGAACGACCTGGTGCCGCTGGTGGCGCCGCCGACACCGGACCTGGTCGTCGCGGCCGTCACCACGCCGGGTTCGGCACCTGCGAACACTCGCATCGCGGTGACCTGGCAAGACCGCAACCAGGGTGATGCGCCCAGCCCGCAGATCTACCACACCTACTTCGAACTGCTCAACAGCGCCAACGGCGTGGTCTACAACAGCTCGCTGTACGTCAACGATACGGCGACGATTCCGGTGGACGGGGCGGCCGCCCGCAGCCATGAATTCGTGCTGCCGTCGACGCTGGCGCCGGGCAGCTACCGGGTGCGCCTCACGATCGACCAGTACTACACCTACACCAACTACCAGAACCTGGTCGCCGAGTACGACCACGAGAACAACAACGTCACGATCTCCTCGCCGTTCACGGTGACCGAGGCGCTTCGCGCCGACCTGACGAACGTGCGTCTCGAGACCAGCCTGCCGTCGGCGCCCACCTTCGGCAGCACGCTGAATCTCATCTACGCCGTCGACAACGGTGGCGTCGGCAGCACGCAGAACGTGCAGTGGAACGACCGCGTCCAGATCGTGCGGGCCGACAACCCCGCCACCGTGATCGCCTACGTCGATGTCGGCTCCGGCAACAGCACCACCGGCGTGGCCGCCGGTGCCAGCTACAGCAACAGTGTGTCGATCGCGCTGCCGCTGCAGGCCGGGCTCGAGACCGGCGACTACCTGGTGCAGGTGCTGACCGACGTCAACAACAAGCTGAACGAATCGAACCGCGGCAACAACAACTTCAGCACGCCGCTGCAGATCAGCGTGCCGCTGCTGGCCAACCTGGTGGTGCAGGACCTGTCGGCGCCGAGCACCGCGACCTCCGGCCTGCCGATCGACGTGTCGTGGACCACGGCCAACATCGGCAACGGCGACCTGTTCTTGCGCTACCCCGGCGCCAACTACTTCTTCGACCGTGTCTACCTGGCCGATACCACCGGCAATGTGTTGCACGACCTGGGCGCCTTCCAGGTCAATGGGTCCTTCCCCGCCGGCAGCACGCTGGCGCGGGTGCAGCGCGTGACGATCCCCGACACGGTGGCCGACGGCAGCTACACCATCGTCGTCAAGACCGACGGGCCTTATTACTACAGCAACGACTACGTCAACGAGCACGACCACGAGAACGACAACATCGCGGTCTCGTCGCCGATCACGGTGACGCAGCCGCCGCGGGTCGACCTGCAAGCCGACCGCGTCACGACCGCGCCGTCGGCAGCCACCGGTGGCCCACTGACGGTGAACTGGCGCACGCTGAACGCCGGCAGCGCCGACTTCGCCGGCAGCTTCAACGAGCAAGTGCAGGTGTCGACGACGGCCGATTTCTCGGCGAACGTGGTCACGTTGGCGCCGGCCGCGCGCTTCACCGGCTCGATCGCCGCCGGCGGCGCGGCCGAGCGCAGCGCCGAGGTGAACCTGCCGATCGGCATCAACGGCCCGAGCGACGTCAGCAAGGTCTGGTACCTGCGGGTCGTCACCGACATCAGCGGCGAGGTCTACGAATACAACCTAGAGAACAACAACGCGTCGACGCCGTCCAACCTGGTGCTGAACCGCCCGGCGCTGCCCGACCTGGTGGTCGCTGCGGTCGACGCCCCCGATGCTGCGCTGGCCGGCAGCGAGGTGGTGGTGACCTATACCGTCACCAACAATGGCGCCGAGGCCGCCGGCGCGCGCACCGACCGCATCACGCTGGCGGCCGAGAGCGGCACGCTGTGGTCGCTGTCCGCCGACAAGCGGACCGACGAGTCGCTGGCCGCCGGCCAGTCGCAGACCCTCGAGATGCGCTTCAGCTTGCCGCTCAACAGTGGCGTCACTTCCTTTGTCGGCCGGTTGCGGGCGCAGGTGATCACCGACGTCGGCAACACGGTCGTCGAGTATCCGAACGACAACAACAACACCCGGTCGGACAACAACCAGTTGACGGTCAGCCTGCCGCCCTTGCCGAACCTGGCGGTGACCGACATCGTCGCCCCGGTCGACGCGCTGACCGAATCCGACATCCCGCTGCGCTGGACTGTCACCAACCGCGGCGACGCGGCCACCGGCTCGGGCTGGACCGATCAGCTCTGGCTGTCCGCCGACACCACGCTCGACGGCGGCGACCGTTCCCTCGGCGCCTTCTCGATCGACGCTTCGCTGGCCGCCGGCGCCTCGCTCGAGCGGGTGCAAACGATCACCTTGCCGCGCGACGGGGTCGGCAGCTTCCACGTCATCGTTCGCACCGACAACGGCAACAGCTTGTTCGAGGGCACGAGCGGCGAGGGTGACAACGTCACCGTCGACGCGCAGACGCTGACCACCCGGCAGCGGCCGCTGTCCAACCTCGTGGTGACCAGCGTCACGCCGCCCGAGAACGCGTTCTCCGGCCAGGCCGCGGTGGTCGGCTGGACGGTGCGCAACATCGGCACCGGCGCCACCACCGTGCCGACCTGGCACGACGCGGTTTATCTGTCCGCCGACGACACGCTGGACAGTGCCGACACCCAGTTGGCCGTGGTCGAGAACCCCGGCTACCTCGACGTCAATGGCGCTTACGCCAATTCGGCGGGCTTCACGCTGCCGCGCGGCATCGACGGCAACTACCGCTTCATCGTCGTCACCGACGTCAACAACCAGTTGTTCGAAGGCACGACGGCCGCTGCCGAGGAGCACGACAACACGAGCGCAGCGGCGGTCGCCCGCGTCACGCTGACGCCGCCGCCGGACCTGCAGGTGACCGAGGTGACCGCGCCGCCGCAGGCGTTCTCCGGCGAGCCAATCACCATCACCTGGCATGGCCAGAACAACGGTGACGGCCGCACCCGCGAGACGGCCTGGTACGACCGTGTCTACCTGTCCACCGACACCGTGCTGGACGGCACCGACCTGATGCTCGGCGACGTGGCGCACAACGGCGCGCTCGGCGTGGGCGACGGCTACACCGGCTCGCTGACGCCGCAATTGCCGATCGGCCTGACCGGCAGCTTCCACTTCATCGTCGCCACCGACATCTACAACCATGTCTACGAGCACACCCTCGAGACCAACAACACCCGGGCCGAGGCGAGCGTCACCGAGATCTTGCTGACGCCACCGCCCGACCTCGAGGTGGCGAGTTCGCATGTGCCCGACACCGCGCGGGCCGGCGCCACCTTCACGGTGCACTACCGGGTCGAGAACCTGGGCGCCACCGATACGCCGGCGCGCCAGGCTTGGTGGTACGACCAGGCTTGGCTGTCGCTGGACGACAACATCGATGGCAGCGACCTGTCGCTGGGTACTTTCGCGCACTACGGCGCGCTGGCTACCGATGCCGGCTACGACGCTGCGATCAGCGGTCAACTGCCGTCCGACCTGCTGGGCCGGTACAAGGTGCTGCTGCGCGCCGATGTCGGCAATGCGGTGTTCGAGGGCACCGGCGAGGCCAACAACCTGCTGCTGGCCGGCGCGGTCGACGTCTACCAGTCGCGCCCCGATCTGGTCGTCAGCGCCTTCACGATGCCTGCCACCGTCGAGGCCGGGCGCACCGCGCTGTTCTCGTGGACGGTGGACAACCGCGGCGACGGCGACACCATCCTGGCGGGCTGGACCGACAGCCTGTGGGCCAGCCTGGACGACACCATCGGCAACGGCGACGACGTGCTGGTCGGCAACGTTGGCCATGCCGGCGTGCTGGCGCCCACCGGCAGCTATCCGGTGAGCGTGGCGCCGGTGGTGCCGTTCGCGCTGAGCGGCGCCGGGCGCTTCTACGTGCGCACCGATGGCGGCTCGCAGATCACCGAATCGAACGAGGTTAACAACGTCAGCGCGCTGGTGAGCGCGACCATCACGCGTCGCGAGTCGGACCTGCAGGTCACCGAGGCCAGCGCTTCACCGGTGGCCGGCGACGACCGCAGCTTCGACCTGCACTTCGTCGTGCGCAACGACGGTGCGGCGGGCACCAACGTCAACTCCTGGGTCGATGGCATCTGGCTGTCTGCCGATGCCAGCATCGGCGCCGGTGACACCCGGGTGCAGACGGTGTTCCGCGGCAATCCGCTGGCCGCCGGCGACAGCTATGCGGTGGACCTGCGGATCGCGGTGCCGGCTGGTGTGCCGGCCGGCAATTTCAAGGTGCTGGTGCGCGCCGACGACGACAACACCGTCGTCGAAGGCGCCAACGAGGGCAACAACACCGCGGTCGCCACGGTCACCATCGGCGGCGTGCCGGCGCCCGACGGCCGCCTGTCGATCGGCGATCTGGTGGTTCGGCATCCGGACCTCACCTTGGTCGCGGTCGACGCGCCCGAGTCGGCCTTCAGCGGCCAGCAGGTCACGGTGCAGTGGACGGTTCGCAACCAGGGCCCCGACGATGCCGTCAGCCCGTACTGGTGGGGTGGCGCCTATGACCAGGTGTACCTGTCCAGCGATCCGTTCCTCGACAGCGGCGATATCTCGCTGGGATACGTCGGCTGGGGCGATCAGGCCAGGAGCACCGATGCCAACCGCAGCCTCGTCGTGCAACTGCCGGTGGGGCGCAGTGGACCGTTCTACGTGCTGGTCAAGACCGACGCAGGCAACTTCTATGTCGAGACCGGTGCCGAAGGCAACAACCTGGGCTTCGACCCAGCGCTGCTCGACATCGCGCTGGCGCCGCCAGCCGACCTGGTCGCCGGTGCGATCACGCTGCCGGCCAATGCCCATCCGGGCCTGGCGATGGACGTCACCTACACGGTGAACAATGCCAGCACCAACACCGCGCTCGGTGCCTGGCGAGACACGCTGTACCTGTCCATGGACGATGTCTACGACACCGGCGACGTGTTGTTCGGCAGCGTCGACGTCTACGGGCCGGTGGGGCCCAACATCGGCTACACCCGCACCGTGCACGCCACCGTGCCTGGCGTCGACCCGGGAGACTACAAGCTGATCGTTCGCAGCGACGTGCGCAACGTGCTGCCCGAAGCGAACGAGAGCAACAACCTGTCGGCCTCGATCGACGCGGTGACGCTGGACGTGCCCAGCCTGACGATCGGCGTGCCGACCATCGGCACCTGGGCGGCGGGCCAGTCGCTGTTCTTCAAGGTCAGTGTCGGCGCCGACGAGGCGCTGCGCTTCACGCTCGACGGCCCCGGCACCGACCTGGCCAACGACATGTGGGTCAGCCACGACAGCGTGCCCTCACGTTCGCGCAACGAGGTCGGCACCGGCGAGCAGTTCACGCCCGATCCGGTGCTGACGATCCCGACCACCGTGGCTGGGGTCTATTACGTGCGCATCGACGCTTCGGCGTTTGCCGACGGCGCGTATTCGCTGCGCGCCGACCTGGTGCCGTTCGCGGTCGAGCGTGTCAGCAAGGACACCGTGGGCAACCGTGGCGAGGCGACGATGCGCGTCGACGGCGCGCGATTCGACGACAGCACCCGCTTCGAGCTGGTGGCCGTCGACGGCAGCGTGTTCCCCTCGGTCGAGGTGAACCTGAAGGACGCCGGTCGCGCCTATGTCAGCTTCGATCTCTACGGCGCTGCCGTGGGCACCTACGACCTGCGCGCGGTGCGCACCGACGCCACCGGCGCCAAGGTGCAGGCGACGCTGGCCGCCTCGGTGCAGGTGGTGGCCGGCGAGGGCGCGGACGCGTTCATCACGATCAGCGGCCCGACTGCGGTGCAGGTCAACCGCGACGCCAGCTTCTACCTCAACTACAGCAACGACGGCGACACCGACACGATGGCGCCGCTGCTGATCGTCACGCCGGGCAGTGGCACCTCGGTCGGCCTGTCGAACAAGACCTTGTCGCCCGACGCCCTGTTCGTCCTCGGCACCAGCCTGGATGGCCCGATCGACCTGCTGCGCCCGGGCGCGCACTATTCGCTGCCGGTGGCCTACAAGGCCCCGGGCCAGGCCGGCTACCTGTCGATCGAAGCACGGCCGGTGCAGAGCGACAGCGCCGAGCAGATCACCGACTGGGCGGCGATCGAGCGCGCGCTGCGCCCCACCGGTGTCGACTTCACGGCCTGGCAGGCCTTCTGGGCGCGCGTGCAGCCGGCGATCGGTGGCACGATGGGTGACCTGGTGCAGGTGCTCAACGACATGGCCGTGCGCCTGTCGCCGGCCGGCGATCCGGTTCGCGACGTGCGCAAGCTGTTCGCGCTGCAACTGGCCGCCGACCCGAACTGGATGCCCGCGCGCGCGGTCAGCGGCCGCCTGCTGTCGTCGGACGACGCCAGCGCGGTGGCTGGTGCCATGGTGCAACTGGTGCAGCAGCGTGGCGACAACTACCGTGTCGTCGGCAGCGCCACCACCGGCGCCGACGGCAGCTTCGCACTGTCGGGCGTGCGGCCAGGCAGCTACTTCTGGGCGCTGGGCAGCGGGCAGTTCGACATGGACCGCAACGGCACCGCCGACACCAGCCTGACGCCGGTGACGGTCACCGCCGACGCGCCGGTCAATGCCGGCGAGCTCTACCTGCTGCCGTCGTCGTACGCGTCGGCGGTGGTGCGCCAGGACAGCAATGCCAAGCTGCTGGTCGACGACGCCGGCGTGGCGCACATGTTCTGGACCCGAGGCGACCTGCTCCACCACGCCTACCGCGACAGCAGCGGCCATTGGACCGATGCGCTGCCGATCTCCGAACACAGCGGCAGCAACCTGTCGGTGGCCGCCGGCGCAACGCTGGTGGCCGGGCAACCGGGCCTGATGGCGGTATGGGAGGAGGGCAACGGCAACGAGACCCAGATCTTCGGCGCCGTGGGTGTTGCCGCGGCCACCGGCGGCTATGTCTGGTCGCGCCCGCTGCAGATCACGCACGAGACGGTCGGCAGCTACGCGCCGACGGTGGAGATCGACGGCGCCGGCAATGCCGTGGTCACCTTCCTGCGCCGCGACTTCGCCGTGCAGGACGATCCGGACCAGTACTACGCAGTGCTCGAGATCGACCCGAACGCGCTGGTCTGGAGCGATGTTGCCGGGCTGGCCGCCTCACCAGCAGCGCAGGCGGCGTTCGACGCGGCCGAGTTAGAGCCGCAGGCCACGACCAAGATCTCGGTGGGCTACCCGTCGAAGGACTTCGGCCCCTACGAGATCGCCGGCTTCAGCTTCAAGGCGGGCTTCGAGGGCACGATCTCCAGCACGCTGGACGACAGCGCCTGCACGGTGGCCGACTCGTTGACCGGCAAGGGCTCGCTGGCGTTCCGCGTGCCCGAGATCGGCCGCGCGGTGTTCGAGGGCTCGGCCAGCGGCACCGCCAACTGGTTCGTCGATCCGAACACGCAGGACTGGGCCTTCTCGGGCGCGCAGATCGACGCCGCGGCGTCGGGCAAGCTCGAGGTCAAGGACGGCATCTTCAAGGTGCTGCAAGCCATACCGGCCACCGCGCCGGTGGCGCTGAGCCTGCGCAAGGCGATGAACTTCGTCTCGAACTACACCGGTGGCGCGGTGCGGTTGGAGAACGCGGTCATCCTCGGGCCCTTCGGCTTCGAGGCCAAGGACCTGCGCTGGTCGACCAAGTCGCCGTTCCCGGCTTTCGTCTGGCCCGATTCGATCGGCGAATTCTCGATCGGCGGCGAGATCGGCCTGCAGGCCAAGGGCGTCGTCAAGTCCTGGGACGCCGAGATCAGCCTCGAGGGCCGCGTCGGCCTGAAGGCCAAGGTCTACCCGACCTTCCAGCTCGACGCCAACTACACCGTCAGCCTGCAGGGCAAGGTGGCGGGCTGGGTGCTGGTCAACGGCGAATGGTCCGACTCGACCACGCTGGTCAGCAGCCTCGAATTGCTGAGCGGCGGCGCGGCCAATCCGTCCGAAGCCAGCGACCTGATCTTCATCTGGGATCCGGCCGCGACCCTGGGCACCACCAACGTCTACGGCAACGGCGCGGTCGATCCGAACGTGGCGAGCAACCGCGTTGGCGACTCTTCGCAGGAACTGGCGCACGGCAGCGACGGCTCGGTGTACGGCCTGTCGGCGCATGACGGCGACGCGGTGGCCGGCGAGATCGGCAACCGCATCACGGTCAAATCGCTGGCCAATGGCCAGTGGGGCAACGCGACGACGCTGTCCGACACGCTGGGCTTCAACAGCGAGGGCGAACTCGCGGTGCTGGCCGATGGTTCGCGGCTGGCGCTGTGGTCGCATGCCTCGGCCGACGCGCTGACCATCAGCTCGCCGATCGCCGACGTGATGGCCGCGCGCAAGCAGTCCGACCTGTACTTCGCGATCGACACCGACGCTGGCTTCACGCCTGCCACGCGCTTCACCGGCACGGCCGGCAGCGAGAGTTCGCTGACCCTGGCCGAGGACGCCGACGGCGGCGTGGTGATCGCCTGGGTCAACGACAGCGGCAGCGAGCAGGTGCTCTACACCGCGAGCTGGAACGGCAGCGGCTTCAGCGCGGCCACCGAGGTCACGCGCAGCGCCGGCGGCGAGATCTCGGCGGTGACGATCGCGCTGAGCGGCAGCCAGACGCTGCTGGCGTGGAACCTCGACACCGACTCCACCGACCCCGACAACGCGCTGGTGCTGCAGACCGCCGTGTTGGACCACGGCACGGTCACGGTCGGTGATTTCCAGGCCAGCGCGATGGCCGAGGCCTTCGACAAGGTGCTGGCCGCGCCCGTAGCCGCTGCGTCGACGCCGCAGTCGACCTCGCTGGCACCGCAGTCCGGTTGGCCGGTGTTCGCGGTGCCCGAGGATTGCAAGAAGTGCACGCCGGAGAAACTGAAAAAGATCACCGAGGCGGCGCCCGATTGCCGCCCAGGCGGCGGTTCGACGACCACGCTCGACTCGAAGAAGTGCGAACAGAAGACCATCACCTACGCGCCCTGCGTGACGCGGCCGCGCGACCCCAACGACATCCAGGGCCCGGACGGTTTCGGTGATGCCAACTGGGTCAAGGCTGGCGACACCTTCGACTACATGATCCGCTTCGAGAATGCCGCCGACGCCACGGCGCCGGCGCAGGTGGTGACGGTGACGCAGACGCTGGACGCCGACCTCGATCCGAGGAGCTTCCGCGTCGGCTCGTTCGGCTTCGGCGACGTGCAGGTCGACCCGACGGTCAGCCGCTCGTTCTACAGCGGCCGCCTCGATCTGCGCGACAGCCAAGGCATCTACGTCGACGTCACGGTCAATGTCGACACCAGCAGCCGTGTCGTGACCTGGACCTTCACCACCATCGACCCCGAGACCGGCGACGTGCCGGCCGACGCCAACCTGGGCTTCCTGCCGCCCGACGTGGCCACCGGCGAAGGGCAGGGCTTCATGTCCTACACCGTCAAGGCCAACCGCAACACGGCCACCGGTGCGGTGGTCGACGCCCAGGCGCGCATCGTGTTCGACAGCGAAGGACCGATCGACACGCCTGCGATCTTCAACACGCTCGATGCGGGGCTGCCCAGCAGCGCGGTCGAGGCGCTGCCGGCCACCACCGACACGCCCACCTTCACGGTGCGCTGGTCGGGCACCGACGCTGCGGGCGGCTCGGCGATCCGCGACTACGAGGTCTATGTCAGCACCGACGGCGCCGCGTTCGAGCTGTGGCAGCTGGTCACCGCCGACACCGAGGCGCTGTTCGAGGGCGAAGGCGGCCACCGCTATGCCTTCTACAGCGTCGCGCGCGACAACGCCGGTAACGTCGAGGCCGCACCGGCCACGGCTGACGCCAGCATCCAGGTGCTGGCGCAGACCGGTAGTGTGTCGGGTGTGGTGTTCAACGACATCGACGGCAACGGCCAGCACGCTGCGGACGAAGGCCCGCTGTCGGGCTGGACGGTGTTTATCGACGCCAATGCCGACGGCGTGCGCGAGGACGGCGAAGCCTCAGCCACCACCGGCACCGATGGCGTCTGGCAGCTGCTCGACCTGCAACCCGGGCTCAAGCGCATCGCGCTTGAGCCACGCAGCGGCTACGAGATCACCAGCCCGGCGGTCGGGTACCTCGACTTGAGCGTGGCCGCTGGCGACGCGCTGACTGACCGCGCCTTCGGCCTGCTTCAGCTCGGCTCGATCGCCGGGGTGGAGTTCGACGACCTCAACGGCAACGGGCAACGCGACGCCGGCGAGGCGGGGTTGTCGGGCTGGACGGTGTTCATCGACAACAGCGGCGACGGCCAGCTCCAGGACGGCGAGCGCTCGACGCTCAGCGCCGACGACGGCAGCTACCGCTTCGACGACCTGCGCCCAGGCACCTACCAGGTGGCGCAAGTGGTGCCCGCGGGCTGGATCCAGACCCGACCCGGCGCCTCCGGCGCCAATGCGGACGCCAACACCAGCACGGCCGTGGTGGTCACGCTGTCGGGTTCGCTGGCATCGATCAGCCTGCCAGCCTGCGCCTGCGGCGGCACCGTCACCGCGGTGGCGGCGCAGCAGGCCGGCTGGGACGAGCAGCTTGTCGAGCTCGACAAGCTGCGCGCCGACCCGGGTTACGCTGGGGTCGATGGCAGCGGCGTACGCGTGGTGGTGATCGACACCGGCATCGACGCCAGCCATCCGTTCTTCGACGGCCGCGTCGTCTACCAGTACGACTTTGCCGACAACGACACGCAGGCGATCGACCGCAACGGCCACGGCACCCATGTGGCCGGGGTGATCGCGGGGTCCGACCCGATGTTTGGCGGCGTGGCGCCGGGGACCGAGCTGATCGTGCTGAAGGTCTTCGGCGACGACGGCAGCGGCGCGTTCGGCAGCCTCGAGCGGGCGCTGCAATGGGTGGTGACCAACGGGCAAGCTTGGCGCGTCGGCGTGGTCAACCTGTCGCTGGGCGATGGTCACAACTGGTCCACTGCCGGCAGCCACTACGGCCTAGGTGACGAGTTCGCCGCGCTGGCGGCCCAGAACATCATCACCGTGGCGGCCGACGGCAACAACTACGCCAACACCAACGCGCTGGGCGTGGCCTACCCGGGTGCCGACCCGGCCGTGCTGGCCGTTGGAGCGGTGTGGGCCGGCGATTTCGGTGGCCCGTGGCGCTTCGGCAACGGCGGCATCGACGAGTCCACCGGGTCCGACCACATCGCCAGCTTCAGCCAGCGCGATCCGAACCAGACCGACGTGTTCGCGCCGGGCGCGCGGCTGACCTCGGCAGCAATTGGCGGTGGCGTGCGCACGATGCAGGGCACCAGCCAGTCGGCGGCCTATGTTTCGGGCGTGGCAGCGCTCGCCCAGCAGATGGCGCGTCAGCACCTCGGCCGCAGCCTGTCGGTGGCCGAGTTCCACGACCTGCTGGCCAGCACTTCGGTGACCATCAATGACGGTGACGACGAGCACGACAACGTCGCCAACTCGGGGCTGAACTTTCCGCGCCTGGACGTGCAGCGCCTGGTCGGCGCGATCATGGCGATGTCCAATGACGCACCGCCCCCAGGCGGCGGTGGCACCGACACCGACACCGATCCGGACACCGGCCCGACGCCGGTCGGTCCGGCTGGCGCCGGCAGCGTCACCGTGACGGTCAACCCCGGCCAGACCGTGGGCGACATCGAGTTCGGCTTCTTCAAGCTCGGCCGCATCGCCGGCTTGGTGTTCGACGACCTCAACGGCGACGGCGCGCAGGATGCCGGCGAGGCGGGCATCGTCGGTGCGACGGTCTACGTCGACGCCAACGACAACGGCCAGGCCGATCCTGGCGAGACCACGGTGGCCACCGGCGCAGGCGGCGCCTGGCAACTCGAGCAGCTGATGCCTGCTAGCCTGAAGGTGGCCGAGGCGTCGCCGGCGGGCTGGCAGCGCACCGGCGCGGGCAGCCACACGGTCACCGTCACCAGCGGCCTGGATGCCGGCCAGCTCGACTTCGGCCGCTTCGACCGGCCGCCGCTGGCGGCCGACGACAGTGCCCAGGCGGTGGCCAACCAAGCCATCACCGGCAACGTGCTCGACAACGACAGCGACCCGGGCCGACCCGACAAATCGCTGCTGGTGGTCCGCCTGGTCGACGGCCACGGTCCGGCGCACGGCACGCTGGAGCTGGGCGCCGACGGCCAGTTCAGCTACACGGCGCAGGCCGGCTACGAGGGCGGCGACAGCTTCCGCTACGCGCTGAGCGATGGCGTCAGCAGCCGTGAGGCCACGGTCAGCCTGACCTTGCTGCACGACACGCTGCGCGTGGCCGGCTTCAACGGCGGCCACGACGGCTTCACGGTGGTGTTCTCGCGGCCGATCGCGCAGGCAGACCTCGATGTCGGCGGCATCACCGCCGACCTGGTGGTCACCAACGCGGCCGGCCAGGCCGTGGCCGGTTCGCTGTTCGTCGCAGGCGACGGCCTGAGCGCACGCTTCATCGCCTCGGGCGGCCTGCTGGCCGACGGGGTCTACGGCGTGCGACTGGTGGCTGGTGCCAGCGCACTGCGTGATCTGACCGACGTGGCGCTGGACGGCGACGGCAACGGCAAGGCCGGCGACGACTACCTCGGCAGCTTCACCGTGTCGCGTGGCAATGCGGTCTCGGTCGGCCTGGCCGACACGGCGCGCGGCCCGGGCCAGGCACTGGGCCGGGCGGTCAACGACACCGGCCTGGCGCTGCGGCTGAGCAACGCCGCAGGGGTCACCGCGCTGGGCTTCACGCTGGCCTACGACCCGGCGCTGCTGGGCGTGGCCACGCTGTCGCGAGGCAGCGGCCTGCCGGCGGCGGCGACGTTTGCCGCCACCCAGGTGGTGCCCGGGCAGATCGTGGTGCAGATCACTCTGCCGGGTGGCCTGCCTGCGGGGGCGATCACGCTGGCGCAGCTGGTGGCGACGGTGCCGGGTTCGGCCTCCTACGGGGCGGCCGAGTTGCTCGACGTGCGCAACCTGCAGGTCAACGGCGGGGCGATGGCGGCGCTGGACGACGACGCGGTGCACGTGGCCGCGTTCGCCGGCGACGTCAACCGCGACCGCAGTCTCAGCGCGGCCGACGTCAGCCTGATGCGCGACCTGCTGGCCGGCACGGTGCCTAGGCTGCCGGCCTGGCCCCTGGTCGACGGCCGGATCATCGGCGACGCCAACGGCAGCGGGGCCTTCGACGCGATCGATCCGCTGCGGTTGGAGCAGACGCTGGCCGGCGCGGTCGGTCTGGTCTCGCCGGTGCCGGGCGCGCCGCCGATCACGCCGACGCCGCCGGTGGTGACGGTGCCCGCACCGCCGAAGACGATCGTGCCAAATATTACGCCCAAGCTGGCCACGCCCACCCCGAGTTGGGTGACGCCGCTGGTGACCTCGTCAGCAACAATCAAAGCCAACACCAGCATCCGCGTGAGCCTGTGAGCCAGTTCCGATCGACGGGCCGAACGCTTCTCGTCGATGTTTGGCGAGCAGCCGCAACCAGGGAGCATCCCGGCTTTGGAATCGATCGAGCGTGAGACCAAGGCTGTCGCGGTGGGGCCCTTGGGCGAGAGCTGGGCTGCGTTCGCCCAAGCCGATTCGGTCGGTGCGTTCTGCCAGTCCTGGCTTGCCATCCTGGCCGACAGCATAGGCCGCACGCGTCGCGGCATGGTGCTGCTGCGCTCGGCCGACGGCAGTTTCAGCCCGGTCGGCTTCTGGCCCGGTGTCGAGACCGACCTGACCGACCTGGCCGAGCCGGCGCGCCGCTGCCTGGCCGCCCGCAGCGCGCGCTGCGAACCGCTGCCGGCACCGGCCGGTGCGGTGGCGGCAACGCCGGGGCTGGTGCTGGCCTACCCGGTCGATCTGCGCGGTGAATTGCGCGGGGTGGTGGTGCTCGACGTCGCCCACCGCCCGGAGGCCCAGGTGCAGCAGGCCTACCGGGCGCTGCACTGGGGTATGGGCTGGCTCGATTCGATGCTGCGCGGCGAGGAACTGGGCCGCCTGGCCGGCAGCGCCGAACGCGCCCGCCAGGTCATCGATGCGCTGCTGCGCGTGGCCGAGGCCGGCAGCCTGGACGAGGCCGCGCATGTGGCGGTCGACCTGCTGGCCGAGCGGCTGGGCCTGGCCCGCGCGTCGCTCGGCCTGCTCGGCGATGAGCGCAGCGCCCGCATCGCGTTGAAGGTGCTGTCGGCCACGGCCTGGTTCGACAAGCGCAGCACGCTGGCGCGCCGCATCGAGAACGCGATGGAAGAGGCCTGGGACCAGCGCGCGACGGTGGCCGTGCCGGCTCGCGCCGACCGTCCTGCGGCGCTGGACGCGGCCCATGTCGACTTGGCCGGCAGCGGCGCGCAGGCCGTGGCGGTGGTCTCGGCCGTGGTCACCGCCGGCGGCGATGCGCTGGGCGTGCTGACGATCGAGCGCGGCCTGCACCAGCCCTTCGACGCCGACGAACTTGCCTGGCTCGAGGCCTGGGCCGCGGCCCTCGGCCCGGTGCTGGCGCTGCACTTGGACGGCAACCGCTGGATCGCCGGGCGGCTGCGGCGGCAGGCGAGCCAGGCCTGGGCCGTGCTGCGCGACCCGCGTCGGCCGTCGTGGCGCATCGCGGCGGCGTTGTCGCTGGTGGCCTTGGGCGTGCTGCTGTTCGCCGATGGCGACCACCGTGTCAGTGCGGCGGCCAACATCGATGGCGCGGTGCAGCGCGCTGCTGCGGCGCCGTTCGACGGCTTCGTTCGCACCGCGCCTATCAAGGCCGGCCAGCGGGTGAAGGCCGGTGACGTGCTGGCCACGCTGGACGACCGCGACCTGCTGCTCGAGCGCGAGCGCCACGCCAGCGAGCGCGAACGCCACGAGCGCCGCTACCGTGATGCGCTGTCGCGCCACGAGCGCGCCGAAGCACGCATGGCTGCGGCCGAGATGGCCGAGGCGCAGGCGCAACTGGCGCTGGTCGAGGAGCGGCTGGGCAAGACGCAGATCACCGCGCCCTTCGACGGCGTCGTCGTGTCGGGCGACTTGTCGCAGCAACTGGGCAGCCCGGTCGAGAAAGGCAAGCTGTTGTTCGAGGTGGCGCCGCTGGATGCCTTCCGCGTGCTGCTGAAGGTCGATGAGAGCGACATCCGCAGCGTGGCCATCGACCAGCGCGGGCAGTTGGTGCTGGCTGGGCTGACCAGCGACAAGCTGGGCTTTACCGTGCGCAACATCTCGGTGGCGGCGCCCTCTGACGGCCGCAACGCGTTCGAGGTCGAGGCCGCGCTCGACATCTCGCCGCCCACGCTGCGCCCGGGCATGGAGGGCGTTGGCAAGATAGACGCCGGGCAGCGCCGGCTGCTGTGGATCTGGACCCACCGCGCCGTCGACCACGTGCGACTCAAGCTCTGGGAGTGGTGGCCGTGAGGGCCATGAGCGCGCAAGGCCTTCCCAAGGGCGAACACTGGAGGGCGCAGCCCGAAGCTACCCCCATGAGTGGGCCCAAAGCGCTCGCCCCGCAGCGCGTGCGTGGCTGGCCGCGCGAGGGCGCGCCTTGACGCTGGCCTTCCACAGCGACGCCTGGTACCGCATCGAGCAGGTGGTGCCGCGCATCTCCCGCGAGGCGCAAATCCACCGCCAGCGTTACCGGGGCAGCGCCTGGTACGTGGTGCGCGACCCGGCCAGCGGCCGGCTGCACCGCTTCACGCCGGCCGCCTACCTGATCGTCTCGCTGATGGACGGCCAACGCAACGTCGACCAGATCTGGCGCCAGGCGGTGCAGCGGTTGGGTGACGACGCACCGTCGCAGGACGAGGTGCTCGACCTGTTGTCGCGGCTGCACGGCGCCGATCTGCTGGTGGCCAACGTGGCGCCCGACGCCGCCGACCTGCTGTCGCGCGAGCGCAAGCAGCGCCGGTCGGTGTGGTTGCGCAACCTGGGCAATCCGATGTCACTGCGGCTGCCGCTGTGGGATCCGGACGCGTTCCTCGAGCGGACCCTGCCGGCACTGCGGGGCCTGTTCTCGCGCTGGGGCGTGGCGCTGTGGCTGGCACTGCTGGTGCCGGCGCTGCTGCTGGCGGGCACTCACTACGCCGCGCTGACGGGCAACCTGAGCGACCGCGTGCTGGCGTTGGACAACCTGATGCTGCTGCTGTTCGTGTTTCCGGCGGTCAAGGCCGTGCACGAGTTGGCCCACGGCTACGCGGTCAAGAGCGGTGGCGGCGAGGTGCACGAGATGGGGCTGATGTTCCTGGTGCTCGCGCCGGTGCCCTATGTCGATGCCTCGGCCAGCACGGGTTTCCGCAGCAAGGCAGCGCGCGCCGGCGTGGCCGCCGCCGGCATGATGGCGGAGTTGGCGCTGGCAGCGCTGGCGCTGGTCGCCTGGCTGCTGGTCGAGCCGGGCCTGGTGCGCAGCGTGGCCTTCAACGTGATGCTGGTGGCCGGTGTCTCCACGCTGGTCTTCAACGCCAATCCGCTGCTGCGTTACGACGGCTACTTCATCCTGTGCGACCTGATCGAGATGCCCAACCTCGGCCAGCGTGCCACCGGCTACTGGGCCTGGCTGGTACAGCGGCGCGTCTTCGGCAGCCGCGATGCGCAGGAGCCCGACGAGAGCGCGTCTGAGCGCCGCATCCTGCTGGTCTACGGCGCGCTGTCGTGGGTCTACCGCATGCTGGTGGTGTTCGGCATCGCGCTGTTCATCGCCACGCAGTTCTTCTTCGTTGGCGTCGTGCTGGCACTGTGGGGCGTGGCCACCGGGGTGCTGGTGCCGCTGGGCAAGGGCCTGCGCTTTGTCGTCGCCTCGCCGGTGCTGGCGCGCCAGCGCCAGCGCGCGCTGGGCATCAGCGTTGCCACGTTGGCGCTCGGCGCGGCCTTGCTGGCATGGCTGCCGCTGCCGATCTCCACCTTTGCCGAGGGCGTGGTCTGGGTGCCCGAGCAGGCCGAGGTGCGCGCCCGCGGCGACGGCCAGCTGCTGCGCCTGTTGGTGGCATCTGGTGCGATGGTGGTGTCGGGCCAGCCGGTGGCCGAGTTGACCGACAGCTCACTGTGGACCGACCACGAGGTGCAGCGCGCGCGCGTCGAGCGGCTGGAAGTGCAGGTGGCGTCCCAGCTGGCCGACGATCGTGCCCAGGCCGCGGCCACCGCCACCACGCTGGCGCGTGAGCGCCAAGCGTTGGTGCGGCTGGAAGAGCGCCTCGACCACCTGCTGGTGGTGGCCGGCGCCGCAGGCCGGCTGCTGGTGCCGCGGGCGGCGGATCTGCAGGGCCGCTACCTGCGGCAGGGCCAGCAGTTTGGCTATGTGCTCGACGGCGCGCTGCGCACCGCCCGCATCGTCGTCAGCCAGCAGGACATCGGCCTGGTGCGCAACAGCCTGCGCAGCCTGCGCGTACGCCTGGTCGACGCGCCGGGGCCGGTGTACGAGGCGCGCATCGTTCGCGAGGTGCCAGGCGGCAGCGACCGCCTGCCTGCGCGGTCGCTGGCCATCGACGGCGGCGGCCGCCATGCCGTGGACCCGTCGGACAAGGACGGCACGAAGACGCTCAACCGCGTGTTCCAGTTCGAGGTGGAACTGCCGCCCGAGGTGGGCGACTTGCGGCTGGGCGCGCGGGTCTATGCCCGCTTCGAGCACCAGCCCGAGCCGCTGGCCGGGCAGGCCTGGCGGCGCGTGCGCCAGCTGTTCCTGTCGCGCTTCGACATCTAGCGACGGCCATGTCCCGGATTTTGCTCAGCCAATGGCAGGCCGGCCGCCTGCGCGCCGGTGCCGGCGTCGAGCGCGACGACGGTCACGAGCGTGCGATCGATCGCTGGCTGGCCGGCTGGCGCGGCCACCTGGCGTCCTGGTTGTCGGCGGCGGCCTGTCGCCGCTTGCGCGGCTCGGTGGCGGCGGTGTTGGTGCGGTCCGAGGCGGTGGCCGCGCTCGATGACGCCGCGCTCGACGTCGCCATCGCCACGTTGCGCGATCGCCTGCGCGCCGAGGGCCTGGCCGACGAACCGGTGCGCGAGGCCTTCGCGCTGGTGCGCGAGGTGTCGCGGCGGCTGCTCGGCAAGGCCCATTACCCGGCCCAGCTGAGCGGCGGCTTCGTGCTGCTGTCGGGCCGCCTGGCCGAGATGCAGACCGGCGAGGGCAAGACCCTGACTGCACTGCTGCCCGCCATCACCGTGGCCCTGGCCGGTGCGCCGGTGCACGTGGTCACCGTCAACGACTACCTCGCGGCGCGCGACGCCGAGACGCTGGGCCCGGTCTATCGGCGCTTCGGCCTCGATGTGGGCGTGGTGGGCGAGGGCCAGCCGCAGCACCAACGGCTGGCCGCCTGGCGCTGCTCGGTGGCCTACACCACCAACAAGGATCTGGTGTTCGACTATCTGCGCGATCAGCTCGCCGCGGGCGGCCGCGCGCTGCACCCCGCGGTGCGTCCACTGACCGGAGCGGTCGGCGCGATCGCCGTCAACGCGCAGCGGCTGCGCGGCTTGTACTTCGTGCTGATCGACGAGGCCGACAGTGTGCTGATCGACGAGGCCCGCACGCCGCTGATCCTGTCGGCCGAACGGCCCGGCGACGACGATGTGCCGGCCTGGCAGGTGGCGCTGGCCACCGCGCAGCAATTGCAGGCCGGCACGCACTACCGGCTGCATGCGCGCGAGCGGCTGATCGAACTGCTGCCCGTGGGCGAGGCGGCGATCGACGAGCTGTGCCGCGGCCCGCACCCGCTGCTGCAGGCGCGTCGTGCGCGGCGTGCGCTGGTGCAGCAGGCGCTTTCCGCTTTGCAGCTCTACCACCGCGACCAGCAGTACATCGTGCGCGACAGCGGCGAGGGCCCGAAGGTCGAGATCGTCGACGAGAACACCGGCCGCGTCATGCCCGACCGCTCTTGGGAGCGTGGCCTGCACCAGATGATCGAGTTGAAGGAGGGGCTCGACGTCACGGTGCGCCGCGACACGCTGACCCGGCTGACCTACCAGCGCTTCTTCCGCCGCTACCTGCGGCTGTGCGGCATGAGCGGCACAGCGATGGAGGTGGCGCCGGAGATGCGCGCGGTCTACGGGCTGGACGTGGTGCGCGTGCCGACCCACCGGCCGATGCGCCGGCACAACCTGGGCGTGCGGGTGTTCCGGCATGCCGATGAGCGCTGGCGCGTGGTGGCCGACAGTGCGCGCGCGCTGTCGGCCGCTGGCCGCGCGGTGCTGATAGGCACCCGGTCGGTCGATGCGTCCGACGAGGTGAGCCGCGCGTTGTCGGCGCTGGGCCTGCCGCACGCGCTGCTCAATGCGCGCCAGGATGCCGAAGAGGCCGCGGTGATCGCCGAGGCCGGCCAGCCCGGCCGCATCACCGTGGCCACGAACATGGCCGGCCGGGGCACCGACATCTTGCTGCACGACGCGGTGCGCGCGGCCGGCGGGCTGCACGTGATCCTGACCGAGTTCCACGAATCGTCGCGGGTCGACCGCCAGTTGCAGGGCCGCGCCGGGCGCCAGGGCGATCCGGGCAGCTTCGAGTCGCTGGTCAGCCTGGACGACGCGCTGTTCATCGGCTTCGGCGGCATCGCCACGCGCTGGCTGCGTCGCGTCTGCGACGGCCCGGCGGCCGTCCTGCCGGCGCCGCTGGGCCAGGCACTGCGCCGGTTTGCCCAGTGGCGGGCCGAAGCCCTGTACTCCGGCGTGCGCCGGCGTACCGTCGAACAAGACCGTGAGCTCGATCGTCGGCTGGCCTTCGGCGGCCCGACCCGTTGAACCCTCTACACCACTCCAGCCCGATGCCACCGACTCTCGACACCTCAGCGGCCGCCCGTTGCACCGCCCTCTCGCCGCGGGCCTGGGCCCGCGCCACCCTGACCATGCTGGCCGTGCTCGCGCTGCAGAGCGCGGCCGCAGGCGAATTCGACTGCGTGATCGAGCCGCGCATGACGGTGGATGTGCGCGCCGCAGTCGAGGGACTGATCGAGCAGGTCACCGTCGACCGAGGCGACCGCATCCGCGCCGGCCAGGTGTTGGTGGTGCTGGACTCGGGCCTGGAAATTGCCAATCTCGAGCAGGCCCGCTACCGCGCGACGATGCAGGGCACGGTGAAATCCGCCGAGAGCCGCGTCGACTATGCGCAGGTCAAGTTGCTGCGCCGCGAGAAGCTGGCCGACGACCAGTTCGTGTCGCTGCAGGACCGCGACGAGGCCGCGGCCGAGAAGCGCCTGGCCGAGGCCGAGCTGCTGCTGGCGCGCGAGAACCAGCGGGTGGTGGTGCTCGAGCAGGTGCGCGCCTCTGAGCAGTTGCGTCTGCGCAGCGTGAAAAGCCCGTTCAACGGCGTGGTGATGGACCGCCTGGCGCACCCCGGCGACCTGGCTGACAACCGTGACCTGCGCAAGCCGCTGTTGCGCGTGGCCGACATCTCGGTGCTGCATGTCGAGGTGCTGTTGCCGGTGGCGGCCTACCGCAAGCTCGCCCCGGGCACGGTGCTCGAGGTCACGCCCGAAGCGCCGGTGGCCGGGCGCTACAGCGCCAGGGTGAAGACTGTCGATCCGGTGATCGACGTCGCCAGCGGCACCTTCCGCCTGCGCCTCGAACTGCCCAATTACGACCTCAAGCTGCCGGCGGGTATCACCTGCAAGGTCGAGGTTCCCGGCCTGGACAGCAAGGCCGCCGGCAGCCTTGCCGGGCCACGCGCCCGCACGGCCAGCGCGCGCTGAACGCGCAGCGGCGGTGTTGTGGCCCGGCGCTCGCCCCTGCAGCCCGGTTCGGTCGCGGCGGCGCGCGCCCGGCGCAAGGCCTCGGCCCCCTGGCGATGGCTGGCCGCCGTGCTGGTGCTTGTGCTGGGGGGTGCCGCGGCGTGGCAGGGACAGCGCCTGGTGGCCACGCTGGCTGGCGCCTGGGACAGCCGGCACTGGGTCGCGGTGGATGCGCAGTTGCTGGCTTGGCAGGAGACGGGCGTCGGCAAGGGCAGCATCAGCATCATGCCGTCGGCCAAGCCGCTGCGAGAACTGCGCGCACACTACCAGTACCACGTGGTGGACCGCCCGTACCTGGGGGAGCGCGTCGCGCTGGTGCCGCTGCGTGACAACTTCTCCGATCTGCACCGCGATCGTATCGTGGCCGCTTTGCGGCTGGCCGAGGTCCAAGGCGGTCGGCTGCCGATCTGGGTCGACCCCGACGATCCGGCGCGGGCGGTGATCGACCGGCGCCTGCCGTTGGCTTGGTGCGTCTTTGCCAGCCTGGTGCTGCTGATGCCTTGCGGCCTCGCCACCCTGGTGCTGGTGTCGGGTGCGCTGGCCTGGGCGGGGCGCGCGGTGCGGCGCGACCTGAAGCCGCTGGCGCTGCCGCTGTGGGCCTTGTTGCACGCCCTGCCGGTGCTGCCGGTGCTGGCACTGGCCGACAGCGGCGACATCGGCTTGGTCAGCGGCGCCCTGCTGGGCTTGCTGGCCGCCGTCGGCTTGGCCGGGCTCTTCGGGTTCGCCAGGCAGGTCCTGGCAGCGCCGACCGGGCCCGCCAAGGGCTGACCAGCCCGGCACCGTCCAGGCCTCTCGGGGCGCCGCGAGCCGGGGCGGCGTGCCGCGATCAGCCGGCACGCCTGGTGACCGCAGTGACCAGCCGCTTGGTGTCGCAGGCGTAGGCGATGGCTTCAGCGACCTGGGCGGTGTGGCCATAGCCGCTGCGGTGGGCGATGACGCGCGCCCGCCAAGCTCGCTAGCCCCGAGAGATATCCGCCGTGCCCAACAGCGCCAGCACCCGCTCGGCGATCGCCAGGCTCGCGGTCAGGCCGGGTGATTCGATGCCGAACAGATTGACCAGTCCGGGCACGCCGTGCGTCTCGACGCCGTCGATGCGGAAATCGGCCGCTGCCTCGCCTGGCCCGCTGATCTTGGGCCGCAGACCGGCATAGCCCGGCTGCAGCGTGCCGTCGGCCAGCCCGGGCCAGTAGCGGCGCACCTCGGCGTAGAACGCCCCGGCGCCGTTCGGATCCACGCTGTAGTCGATCTGGTCCACCCACTCGAAGCTGGGGCCGAACCTGGCTTGGCCGCCGAGGTCCAGCGTCAGGTGAACGCCCAGGTGACTGCTCTGGCCCGGCGCCGGGTAGACCAAGCGCGAGAACGGCGCACGGCCGCTGAGCGTGAAATAGCATCCCTTGGCCAAATGTTCGCGCGGCACCTGGGCTGGCGCCAAGCCAGCCAGCGCACGCGCCAGCGCCGGTGCGTCCAGCCCTGCGCTGTTGACGACGCAGGCCGCGCGCAGCGTCATCGGGTCGGCATCCGCAATGCGCACGTCGAGTTCGATGCCTTGCGGCGTGATGCGCCCGCGATGGACCCGGGAGCCCAGTGCCAGCATCGCGCCGGCGCGCTCGGCGTCGCCGAGCAAGGCCAGCATCAGCCCATGGCTGTCGACGATGCCGGTCGACGGCGACAGCAGTGCGCCCACGCAGTGCAGCGCCGGCTCCATCGCGATCGCCTGGGCTGCGGACAGCGGCTGCAGGTCGGACACGCCGTTGGCGATCGCGGTGGCGCGCAGCCGATCAAGGGCTGGCAACTCTTCGGCGCTGGTGGCGACGATCAGCTTGCCGCAGCGCTGGTGGGCCACGCCGTGGCTGGCGCAGTAGTCATAGAGCAGGCGGTTACCCTGCACACACAGCCCGGCCCGCAGCGAGCCGGGTGGGTAGTAAATGCCGGCATGGATGACCTCGCTGTTGCGCGAGCTGATGCCGGTGCCGAAAGCGTTCTCGGCCTCGAGCACGATCACCTCCCGGCCGGCGAGTGCCAGCGCGCGCGCAACCGCCAAGCCGACGACGCCGGCGCCGACCACCACCGCGTCGATCTGTTCCATCGCGGATCGGGCTTAGATGCCGCCAGCCACCAGCGCTGCCAGCGCCTCGCCGACTTGCGTGGTGTTGGCCGCACCGCCCAGGTCAGGCGTTCTCGGGCCATCGCGCAGCACCGTCGTGATCGCGCGCATCACCGCGTCGTGCGCCTCGCGGTGGCCCAGGAAGTCGAGCATCATCGCTGCCGACCAGATCATTGCCACCGGGTTGGCGATGTTGCGGCCGTAGATGTCGGGCGCCGAGCCGTGCACTGGCTCGAACAGGCTGGGGAACTTGCGCTCGGGGTTCAGGTTGGCCGATGGCGCGATGCCTATCGTGCCGGTGCAGGCCGGCCCCAGGTCGGACAGGATGTCGCCGAACAGGTTGGTGGCCGCGACCACGTCGAAGCGCTGCGGTTGCAGCACGAAGCGCGCGGCCAGGATGTCGATGTGCTGCTTGTCCCAGGTGATGTCGGGGTGGCGGGCGGCGGCCTCGGCGGCGCGCTCGTCCCACCAGGGCATCGAGATCGCGATGCCGTTGCTCTTGGTCGCCACCGTCACATGCTTGCGCTCGCGGCTGCGGGCCAGGTTGAAGGCGTAGTTCAGCAGCCGCTCGCTGCCATGGCGGGTGAAGATCGATTCCTGCACCACGAACTCGCGTTCGGTGCCGGCAAAGGCCACGCCACCCACGGCGGAGTACTCGCCCTCGGTGTTCTCGCGAACGATCAGCATGTCGATCTCGCCGGGTTTTCTGTTTGCCAAAGGGCAGGGAACGCCCTCGAACAGCCGCGCTGGACGCAGGTTGATGTACTGGTCGAACTCGCGCCGGAACTTCAGCAACGAGCCCCACAGCGAGACATGGTCGGGCACCGCAGCCGGCCAGCCCACCGCGCCGAACAGGATCGCGTCCATGCCGCCGATCTGGTCCTTCCAGTCGTCGGGCATCATCTGGCCGTGTTGGGCGTACCAGTCACAGCTGGCCCAGTCTATCGGCGTGAAGTCCAGTGGCAGACCGAAGCGCGTGACGGCGGCGGCCAGCACGCGCTGGCCTTCCGGCATCACTTCGCGACCGATGCCGTCGCCTGGGATGATCGCGATGCGCTGGGGCTGGCTCATGGTGAGGTTGCTGGCTGTTGGGAATGGGTCAATGCTAGACCATCGCGCCGGATCGCCCGGCGGGCCTGCTTGCCTCGACCCTGATCTCGGTCAAGCCATGCCGGTGCGACTGCCTGTAGCCTGCCGGCTGCTCCCCGACGGCCGCAGTGCGGCGCGAACCCATGTCGATTGTTCCTGATCCTGCCCTGGCGGCCTGCGCGGTCGCGCCTATGGCCATCCCGGACTCATTGCTGCCCGCCTGGGCTGCCAGCGGGTTGAACGCGATGACGCTGGCTGGCCGACGCTTGTTGCCGATCATCCAAGGGGGCATGGGCGTGGGCGTGTCGGCGCATCGTTTGGCTGGCGCCGTGGCGGCTCAGGGCGGGGTAGGCACGCTCAGTTCGGTGGATCTGCGCCGCCACCATCCAGACTTGATGGCCCGCACCCAGGGCCTGTCCTCGCGGGTCGGCTGCGATGCCGACACCAGGCTGCAGATCGATGCCGCGAACCTGGAGGCTGTTGGTCGCGAGGTCAAAGCCGCACGCGCCGCTGCGGGCGGCTGTGGGCTGATCGCGATGAACGTGATGCGTGCGGTCAGCGACTACGCAGCCTACGTCAAGCGCTCGCTGGAAGCTGGCGTCGACATGGTGGTGGTGGGCGCAGGGCTGCCGCTGGACCTGCCAGACTTGGCGGCCGACCATCCCAAGGCATTGCTGGTGCCCATCCTCAGCGACGCCCGCGGCGTGGCACTGGTCGTCAAGAAATGGGAACGCAAGAATCGTTTGCCCGATGCCATCGTGATCGAGCATCCCAGGCTGGCGGGCGGGCACCTGGGTGCGGCCAAGATTGCCGACCTGAACGACCCGCGTTTCGATTTCGATCGCGTGATCCCCGAATCGCTGCAATTTCTGAGGCAGGCTGGGCTGGAGGGGCGGATTCCGCTGATCGCCGCAGGCGGTATCCGTCGCTGCGAAGACATTGCGCGCATCCAGGGTCTGGGCGGCGCAGGCGTGCAGTTGGGCACGCCGTTTGCCGTGACCTGCGAGTGCGATGCCAGCGACGAGTTCAAACGTGTGCTGGCCGAGGCCCGCGACGAGGACCTGGTCGAGTTCACCAGCGTGGCCGGACTGCCGGCGCGAGCGGTGGCCACGCCCTGGCTCAAGGCCTACCTCAAGATCGAGCCCAGGCTGCAGGCGGTGGCCAAGCCCAAGTCGCGTTGCACCAAGGCCTTCGATTGCCTGGCCCATTGCGGCTTGCGCGACGGCTTGCCCGGCTGGGGTCAGTTCTGCATCGACAACCAACTCGCCGCCGCGCTGCGCGGTGACCTCAAGAAAGGCTTGTACTTTCGAGGCGTTGGCGCGTTGCCCTTTGGCGCGCAGATCCGCAGCGTGCGAGAGTTGATCGAGCGTCTGCTGACGAGCGGTTTGGCGCTGCCTCAGGCGATGGCTCTGCGGCAAGCCGCCCTGGTCTGAATTTGCTGCGCAGCCCGATCGGCGGATCGGGTCTGGTCTTGGGTCTTCTGGCGGTGCGGCTTGTGGCAGACTGCCGCCTTCTTCAACCGACCGGGATCGTTCCATGACCGCAGCCGCCCCGCACAACCGAATTGCCCTGGTCACAGGCGCAGGCTCTGGCATAGGCCTGGCCTGTGCGGCAGCGTTGTTGGCCGACGGCTGGCGGGTGGTCTACACCGGCCGCCGCGCTGATGCACTGACCGCTGCCATTGCCCGGGCCGGTGACCCCTGGGGCGACATCGCCGATCGCACCATGGCCTGGCCTTGCGACGTCGGCGACGAGACCGCGGTGGCCGCGCTGTTCGACGCTGTTCGCTCGCGCTTCGGCCGGCTCGACCTGTTGTTCAACAACGCCGGCGTCTCGCTGCCGGCTCGCAGCCCTGACGAGCTCGACGCCGCCAGCTGGCGCCGGGCGGTCGACACCAACCTCAACGGTGCATTTTTCTGCCTGTCGCAGGCCTTCAAGCTGATGCGCGAGCAGTCGCCCCAGGGGGGTCGCATCATCAACAACGGCTCGATCTCGGCCCATGCGCCGCGGCCCGGTTCGATCGCCTACACCGCGACCAAACATGCGATCACGGGTCTGACCCGTGCTGCAGCGTTGGATGGCCGGCCTTTCGACATCGCGGTGGGCCAGATCGACATCGGCAACGTCGCGAGCGACATGACCGAGCGGATGACCCATGGCGTGCCGCAAGCCGATGGCAGCATCCGGCCCGAGGCGCGGATGGAGTTGGCCTCGGTGGCCGACAGCTTCATGACGATGGCGCGGCTGCCTGCGGGCGCGAACATCTTGTTCATGACGGTGATGGCGACCAAGATGCCGTTCGTCGGGCGCGGCTGAAAGCCTGGCTTCGGGGCCGTGGCTGAGCCGGCCCTGTAGGCGCGCTGGCTGTCGATCTGGCAGCATCGGGGTCCGATGGATCACGCTGCTGCAGCCAAACCCGCTAACCCCGCACCGACCGGTCCCGATGCCGCCTACAGGCCAAGGGTCCCGGCGCTTGGCGAGCGGCCTATGCTGGCGCAATGCCTGGTTCTGGCGCTGCTGGTCCATGTGTTGCTGGTGCTGGTGTTCGGCAACACGCCGGGGGGTCTTGCCCGTCCCGGCGAAGGCGTCTGGGGTGCGATCAACATCCGCCTGCAGGGTCAGGGCTCGGATGGCCAGCGCGAAACCGGCGCCGCCGCCGAGCAGGGTCCAACGGGCCAGGCGGCTCAACAGCGCTGGGGCGGCGCGGTGCGACCTCGTGAAGAACCACCGATGCCAGCGCCTGGCTCGGCGCGCTTGGGGCGTTGGCAAGCCCAGAACGCTGCCGCTACGGTGCCCGATCTCGATGCTGGCGTGGTGGCGGCGCCGGCCGAACCGGCGGCCTTGGGCCGGACCGGTGAGCTTGCCGCCCAGCCGGCGGCTGTTGCGCCTGCGCTGCCGTTGGCAACGAAAGCGCTGACGCCGGCGCCAGCGCCGGTGGAGGCGCCAGCACCAGCACCAGCACCAGCACCAGCGCCAGCACCAGCACCAGCACCAGCACCAGCACCAGCACCAGCACCAGCACCAGCACCAGCACCAGCACCAGCACCAGCACCAGCACCAGCACCAGCACCAGCACCTGCACCTGCACCTGCACCTGCACCTGCACCTGCACCTGCACCTGCACCTGCACCTG
>JBILYN010000415.1:0-4056 GCA_044377715.1 Aquabacterium sp. | reverse complement strand
GCCAGCAGCTCGGCCTGGGCGGCCAGCGCGTCGGCACGTGCCAGGTCGCCGGCGCGCACGCGGCGCTCGACATCGTCGGCCAGCTGCTTGAGCGACCGGGCCTCGGTGTCGGCCTGCGCCAGCTCGGCCTGTGAGATCGCGATCTGCCATGCCGCTTCGCGCAGCTCACCGGCCAGGCGCAGGCGGGCCACTTGCTCGGCCGCCAGGGCCTGGGCCGCCGCAGCGTCCGCTGTGCCCGCGCGGGCGGCCCGCTGGCCGGGCAGCCACAGGGGAACGGCCACGCCGATCTCGGTCTCGCGCTTGCCTGCGTTGTCCTGCAGGCGGTCGTTTCGGTGGCTCAGCGCCAGCGACGGCGGCGCGGCCCAGAAGCGACCTACGGCGGCACGGTCGGCTTCGGCGCGGCGACGCTGGCCGTCGCTTTCGCGGGCGGCCACAGTGCGCTGCCAGGCGGCGTCGAAGGCGGCGCGCAAGCCCACGCCCCCGGCCGTCGGTTCCGGCACCGCGGGCCGGGGGATCTGCGGCGATGCGGCAGGCTGGGCCCAGCCGGGCCCGCCGGCCAGGCTGCCCGCGATGGCGCAGGCAGACAGCCAATGATGAGGTTTCACGAGGGTCCTGAGGTTTCGATAGCCGGGGCCGGCTGGACGCGAGCAGACATCACGCCTGGGGCGGACGGGGGCTTGCGTGGGATGCCGGGGCGGCGGGTTGGGCGTCCGGTGCGGCACGCCCGTAGATCACTTCCGCAGTGAATGCGGGTCAGGCGCCGGATCGGGGCGGCCGGAGCAGGCCGTCGAGCGCGAGGTTGGACACGGGTGCCGCGTGCAGCTCGTCGGGTGCGGCCGATGCCAAGGCCGGGAAGTCCTGCCACGATGGCGCCGCCGGTGCCAGCGATGCGTTCAGGTGGTCCGTAGCCATGTGGTGCACCGACTCTTTCGAGTCGTCGAGGTGGTACGACCCATCCTCGTGGTGGTGATGGCTTTCATCGTTCCAGTGCAGCGTCGCGTGCGCCAGGTCAGACAGCGGGTTCACCGTCGAGCCCACACGCGCCATCGCCGTCGACTGCCAGAGCATGGCAAACAGCATGACGATGAGGACGGCGGATCGGCGCATGGGAGTGCGAGTCTACCGAACTGGGTCCCGGCCTGCCGGGCATCACCCAGAAGGCCGCTTATCTTGCGAACGCGCCAGCCGCCTTGCGGCCTTGCGGCCTTGCCGCACTTCCACACGACTTGTCTCCGAGTTCGTCAACGGCGACATCGACCCGGCTTTCACCGTGAGCACATCGACCATGATCCTGATCGCATCAAGAAGCGCCTCCACAAGCTTGAAGCGCGAGCACGCTGCCTCGCGCGCCGGTGGCGCGCCTCTGGTCCGGCTGCGGCAACCGCCATCGGCGGACACGTCGGCGCCGGTTGGCGTGCTGCGGCGCGAAGACCTCGACGGCCGGTGCGCTGGACTTCACGAGTTCGCCCACGCTGCGTGGCCTGGGCCCGGGCGACTCGCTGCTGTTGCTCAACGGCAAGCGCCGCTACTGCCTGCCGGCGCTGAACCTGAACAACCAGATCGGCCGTGGCGATGTCGGCTACGACTTCAATGCCTTGCCGCCTGCTGCCATGGCACGCATTGATGTGCTGCGCGACGGTGCCTCGGCAATCTACGGCGCCGACGCCCGACATCGGCGCCGTGCAGTTCATGGCCAACGCCATCGACGCCAGCACCAACGGCATCGACTTGACAAGCCGTTGGAAGCTTGGCCTGCAAGAGCTGGGCACCCTGACGACCACGGTGGCGGCCAACTTCAACAAGACCAAGCCGGATCGCACCGCGCCGACACCGGCGCTTCTGGAGCTTGCGTGCGTCCTCGCCGAGGATGCCGTGATCGGCGCCGTCGCAACGCGGAAAACGGAATCCATCCGGCGATCGCGATTGCTTGACGGCTTTGGCGCACTGCGCCTCAGTGTCGAAGCATTGAAGGAGTTCAGGAATGGACATGCCGTGTTGGAACAGGATTTGGTTGAAGGCCATGAAGTTCACTTATCGGTGAGAGAACTCCAGCTTACAGGCTCACTAGCTCACAGAGTGAGCCTGACTTAGGCAGGTTTCTAATCAGGCAACCCGAAGTAGTTTGACCTTCAAGGTCCCCTGTTTGGGGTGTCAAGGGGAAGGAAAAAGGGCGTTTGAAAACACTATCCTCCCGGCTATCCCTCTCTTTCTGGAGCTTCAAGCATGCGTCAATCGATCCGTTGGTCTTTGCTGGGCGGCGCGGCGGCCGCCGTGGTGGCGCTGGGCGCGTGCAGCGGCATGATGCCGGCCAAGAGCGGCCTGGGCTTTTTTGTCACCAGCACCAACCCGGGCAAGGGCGGTGACCTGGGCGGTCTGGCCGGCGCTGACAAACACTGCCAAACCCTGGCCGCGGCGGCCGGTGCCGGCCACCGCAACTGGCGCGCCTACCTCAGCGCCCAACCGGTGGCCGGGCAGTACGGCGTCAACGCACGCGACCGGATCGGCAACGGCCCGTGGCAAAACGCCAAGGGCGTGGTGATCGCCACTGACGTGATGCAGTTGCACGGTGCCAACAACCTGAGCAAGCTGACCGCGCTGACCGAAGCCGGCAACCCGATCAACGGCCGCGGCGACACGCCCAACCTGCACGACGTGCTGACCGGCTCGCAGCCCAATGGCACTTTCATCGCCGGTGACGCCAACTCGACCTGCGGCAACTGGACGATGAGCAGCGGCGGCGCGGCGATGGTCGGCCACCACGACAAGACCGGGCTCGACGAGAGCGTGCCGGCCAAGTCCTGGAACTCGTCGCACCCGTCGCGCGGCTGCAGCGCCGACCAGCTCAAGTCCACCGGCGGTGGTGGCCTGTACTACTGCTTCGCGGCCGACTGATCCTGCGGCGCTGCCTCACGCCCCGGGCAAGCTGAGCCGGCACTTCAGCCCGGCGGGCAGCGTGCGGCTGGCGTTGGTCAGCTCCAGCCGCACCTGGAAGGTGCCGCTGGCCGTGTCCTCAGCGGCTCCTGATCTCCAACCACAGCAGGTACAAGCCACTGGCCACCACGACCGCGGCGCCGGCTATCACCAGGGCGTCGGGCACCTGGGCGAAAACCAGCCAACCTAGCAAGGTCATGTAGAGGATCTGCTGGTACAGGAAGGGGCCGAGCGTGGCGGCCGTGGCGTAGCGGTGCGCTTTGGCGACGCAGTAGTGGCCCAGACCGCCGCACAAGCCGGTCAGGCCGATCACCGCCCAGGTCGCAGTGTCGGCTGGCGTGCGCCACTGCGCCAGCCCGAACGGGGCGATGACCACGGCAGCGCCGATGGCCGACATCAGTTGCAGCGAAGCCGGAGACTCGGTGGCTGCCAGGCGCCGCGTCAGGAGGTTGAAGCCGGCGTACAACAAGGCGTTGCCTATGGACAGCAGCAGCGCGGGGTGGAATGCGCCTGTCCAAGGCCGCATGATGAGCAGCACGCCCCCCAGCCCGGCGGCGATGGCCAGCCAGCGCTTGGCGTCTAGCCGCTCGCCCAGCCACCAAGCGCTGAGCAAGGCGATCAGCAGCGGCACCGAGAACTGGATGGCGCCTGTCTCGGCCAATTGCAGATATTGCAGCGCCCAGAAGTTCATCGCCGTCATCACGCCGAGCATCGCGCCACGCAGCGCCTGCAGCCAGACGTTGTTGACGCGCAGCAGTTCGCGCCCGTACACCGGCGCCAGCAGCGCAGAGGCGATCAGCGCGTGCGCCACGAATCGCATCCACACCACCTGGAACACCGGCAGGTCTCGCACCAGCCACTTGGCGCAGGTGTCCAGCGAGGCGAACATCAAGGTGGTGAGGCAGACCAGCGTGATGCCGATGCGGCGGTTGGGCGCGTTGTCGTCTAGAAGCATTCAGTGGTCTCGGGTCAATTCTAGGCGGCGCCTCAGCGGCGCGAGGCGGGCGGCGCAGGCGCACCGAATCGGGTCGAGTCGGGTCGGGTCGGCTATGTTTCGGCACCGAGTCCGGGGTCCAGCCGAGGCGCGACCCGCGACAGCTTCCTGGCAACTCAGCTGGCCATGAC
>JBILYN010000011.1:0-35555 GCA_044377715.1 Aquabacterium sp. | reverse complement strand
TCGACGATGCGCACGTCCGCCAGCGGAACGAGTGTCTCCAGAACGTCGAGTTCGTTGGTGATGAGTGGAATTGTCATGTCGTTCATGTTGGCAAAGTGCCGGGGTTCAGCGGCGAACCTCGCGCTGCAGGCGTTCGGCTGCCGCATACAGGCCACCGGCGTTGGTGACGTGGGTGTAGCCCAGTTGCTTCAGCACCCCGCAGCCGATGCCGGACCGCGCCCCGCTGGCGCAGTAGAGCACCAGCGGCGTGGCCTTGTCCGCGACGAGCTCGCTGATGCGCTGCGCCAGTTGTGGCAGCGGCACGTTCACGGCGTGTTCGATGGCCGTGGCATGGAACTCGCGTTCCGATCGCACATCGATGACCAAAGTACTTGGCGATCCGATGGATACCGGGTGCGGCGCAGGGGGCGCTGCGACGTTTGGAGCCGCGGTGTCAACCTCAGCTTGCGTTGCTGGCAGCAACCAGCGTTTCAGTCGTTCGAACATGGGATTGTGATGGCCTCAAGGTGGATGCTGAAGAAGCGCACGAGCTGACACGCATGGGGTGCCAGCGACGCCCGCAGGTCGTGGTCACCCTCGACGACCAGCAACTCGCCGCGGCGCAGCAATGCCTGTAGCCGATGCGCGTCCGACAGCGGCACGGTCTGGTCATGTTCGCCGTGTACAAGCAGCACTGGGCATTCGATGGATGACAACTGATGGGCTGGCGCAATGCGGTCGAAGCGCTCGCCGATCACCTCCTGCACGTGTTCGAGGATCGCTGCGCCGATCCATCGACGAGGGATGTGGTGCTCCTGCAGCCAGCGTTCCATCACTTCTCGGGGATGCGCGAATGCCGACAAGCTGACGACGGCCCGCACGCCGCCCTGTCGTGCCGTGTGCAGCAGCACGGCGGCAGCGCCGACCGAGTGGCCCAGCAGGCCGACACGCTTTGCGTCGATGGTCGGCATCTCGCGCAGCGCATCCAGCACCGCGGCCAGGTCCTCGGCGAAACGAGGTAGCGAACTGAACGCCTCGGCCGAGCTTTCGCCGTGGCTCGCGGCATCGAACAACACGACCGCGATGCCTGCGCGCACCAGCGGCTCGACCATCGGTGCCAGCGTGGAGCCGTTGGCACCCCAGCCGTGGACCGCCACGACCACCGGCACGGGTTGGGCGGCGCATGCCGTCTGCGGCAGTGCCACCCAAGCCGCCAGGTGTTGCCCGCGCGCCCCGCGAACCCGAAACGGCGTCATGCCCCGAGCGCCCAACGTGCCATCGGTCCAGCCCGGCTCGTGAGGCAGCCGGGGCGCACGCAGCCCGCGCAGCAGCATCCAATGCAACGCGGCGCGCACCGGCTGCGGCAGGCGGCGATCGGGCGTCGCGTTCTGGGCGGCAGGGGTCATGCAGGGCAGTTCTTCATCGCGGGAAGTACATGCGGTCGCGGTCCAGCTTATAGCTCCATGACAGTCCGGCGTTCTTCCAGCCGTTGACGCTGCGCCGGCCGTCCTTGCCCATGTCGCCCTCGAAGCCATCGACCACCGACCAGACCTGCGTGTAGCCATCGTCGGCCAGCCGGTTGGCGCCACGGCTGCTGCGGTCGCCCGAGCGGCAGATCAGCACCATCGTGTCGGCTTTGGCCAGGCCCTTCTGCACCAGCCGGCGGTTCACCTCCGGCACGAAGTCCTGCAGCGGCTCCAGACGGTACATGCCGCGCTGCGCATCCCAGTCAGTCATCAGCTCCTGGTGCTCGACGAAAGGCACCAGCGCGTCGATGCCGGTGGCCATGCCCACGTACATCGCCTCGGCCCGCGTGCGCAGGTCCAGGAACAGCACCTTGCCGGCGCCACCCTGGGCCTGGATGAAGGCCGGTACTTCGGCGGCCATCAGGTAGCGGCCCGCTTTCGTGCGCTTAGGTTCCGCCAGGGTGGCGGGGTCGACGGCCGCCTGGACGAGCCCGGGCCGCATGAGCAGACCAGCGGCACCTGCTGCCGCTGCGGCGAGCCAGCGGCGGCGTTTGGTCAAACACGTGCTGGTCGGCTGCCTGGGGTTCATGGTGGGGTTGTCGCTGGGCATGTTCGGTTTCCTGGCTGGGTCGTATATCAGCGTTCGATGATGTTTGGGCGCGAAAGCACACGGACCGGCCAGGCAAAGGCCAGCGCGGCCATGCCAATGCCCAGCGCGATGCTGGCCAGATTCGCCCAGTCGACCCAATAGGCCAGTTCCTGCAACGAAGAGCGTATCGCCGTCGGCACCACAAGAAAGCCGACCACCGCCGCCGCCATGGCGACGCCCGCCGCCATGGGCCATGCGCTGCGCCAGTGGGACGCCGGCCGGCGCCAGGCCAGGGCCATCAGCACCAGCCACGCGACGGCTCCAACGGCCAGCACGGGCCAGAAGCCGAGCGCGATCTCCCAAACGATGTTCATCACGAGCCAGATTTCGTACATGTCATGTCTCCCTGTTCAGACCCGGCCCTTGAGCACCGCCATGTAGGCGGGCTTGAGCATGCGGACCTTCATCAACCAAGCGAAGAAACTGTCGTTGAGCGGCTCGATCATCGGCAGGCTGGGCGTGAGGCGCCCCTCGTAGTCGAACTCGATCAGCATCGCCGAGCCTTCACGCGTGATCAGCGGGCACGAGGTGTAGCCGTCGAAGGCCTCGTCGGCCTTGCGGCCGGCGATCACCTCCACCAGGTTGTGCGCCACCAGCGGTGCGCTCTTCTTCACCGTGGCGGCGGTCTTGCCGCGTGGCGTGCCGTTGATGTCGCCGATGCCGAACACGTTGGGGTAGCGCCGGTGCTGCAGCGTGCTCTTGTCCACCTCCAGCCAGCCGCCTGCGGCAAACGGGCCTGCCTTCCAGGCCAGGTCGCTGTTCTTCACTGCGTCGGGTGCGCGCATCGGTGGCACGACGTGGATGAAGTCGTAAGGCATCTCCTGCTTCTCGCCTTCGGGCGACACGAACGTGGCGCGCCGGGCGCCGATGTCGATGGCGGTGAGCTTGCGCGAGAACTCGACATCGATGCCCAGCGACTTCCAGCGTTCGAGCACGTTGTCGTTCACTACCTTGACGCCGAAGACGTTGCCCAGGGCCGACTGGAAGCTGATTTTCGAGGCGCCCAGCGTGCCCGCCTTGAGCAGCCTGTCGCGCAGCATGAAGCTCATCTTCAAGGGCGCGCCGGCACATTTGAGCGGCGTGGCCGGCAGCGTCATCACTGCGTTGCCACCTTTGGCGGTGAAGGCCTGCATCGCGGCCCAGGTGGCCTGCGCCGCCTGGGGGCTGGGGTAGACGCTGGTCAGGCCTGGTGCCTTGTCCGTGCCGATGGCGCCGACATCCATGCCCTCGATCTGCGCGTAGTCCAGATTCACGCCGGTGGCGACAACCAGGAAGTCGTACGGGATGCGCTGCCCGCCCGCGGTGATCACGGTGTTGGCAGCCGGGTCGAAGCCGGCGACCATGTCCTTCACCCATTCCGCACCCACGGGCTGGAAGTCCGCGTTGCGGTCGCGCACCTTGTCCACCGGCCACACACCGGTGGCCACCAGCGTGTAACCGGGCTGATAGTTGTGCTCTTCCTTGCGGTCAACGATGGTGATCTTGGCGCCGTCGAGCATCTTGGACAGCCGGTTGGCCACGGCGATGCCGCCCAGGCCGCTGCCGGCGATGACGATGCGGGCGCTGGTCTTGACCGCGGCGCGTGCGGGCACGGGCGCTGCGGCGGCTCCTGCAAGGGCCGGCGCTGCCGCCAAGGCCTGAAGCCAGCGCCTGCGCGCTGGGTCCATGCCCGCAAGGGTGCGGATCTCTTTCATGTTTGTCTCCGTGCGCCGGTCAAAACCGGCAAGGTGTTGTGAATGAAAGTTTCATACGTTGAAGGCTTAGCCATGCCGCTGATGTCGGCCACATAGACCAGGCGCAGGCGATCGACCACGGCCGCAGGTTCGGCGGCCAGCACCGCACTGACCATGTCGCTCACCGGCTTCTCGGCGGTGAAGACCACCCATCGTGTCGCCGGGCCGACCGGGGCCGGCTTGTCGTGTTGGTCGTTCAGGCTCAGCGTGGGCATGACCGAGCCTGCGGCCAGTGGTGCGGCGTCGGCCGTCAGTGGCAATGCCAAGGCCAGGGCACAGATCAGCGCGGTCAGGGCTGTTGCCCAGAACGCCCGACTGCCGGGCTGGTGTGGACGCATCCGGTTCATCGCGGGCACCCCGCGGCGTTGCCGGTGTTCACCATGTGTTCGGCCATGCCGGTGAAGGCCTGCTCGACCGCTGCACGCAGCGCCAGGTCGGTCACCTGCTCGGCCAGTGCCTGGCGCATGCACAGCATCCATTCGTCGCGTTCCACCATGCCGATCGCATAGGGCGCGTGCCGCATGCGCAGCCGGGGATGGCCACGCTCCTGGATGTACAGCGGCGGCCCGCCGAACCAACCGCTCAGGTACTTGAAGAGGCTGTCGGCGCTGCCGGCCAGGCTCTCGGGGTGCAACTGTCGCACGGTGTAGGCCTCGGGCAACTCGTCCATCAGCGCGTAGAAGCGGTCCACCAGGGTGCGGACGGCCGACGCGCCGCCCAGGCGGGCGTAGACGCTGTCGGTCGCGACTGCGGGGGAGTTCAGGGTTTCGGTCATGGTGTGCAGGGCTTTCAGGTTCAGCGGTACGTCAGCGGTACTGACGCAGGTAGTTCCACTCGAAGCCGCGTTTGGCCCAGTGCAGCAGCCGGGTGGACGGCAGCAGCCAGTTGCGATCGGGCGTGCGCCAGATCAGCGTGCCGTGGGTTATGGCGTCGACGATGCAGATCAGCTCGACCTTGAAGGTGGCATGGGCGGCGCGGCCCTGCAGGTCGCCGAGCAGGTTCTCTGCCGCGGCCGCTGCCTGCAGGTCGGCCATGTGCGCCTGCTTGGGCATCCAGTCGGGGCCGGGGAAGCTGCCCGAATCGCCCACCACATAGCTGCGCTCGGCGCCCGGGATGCGGCAATGCGCATCGGCCTGCAGCAGGCCGCCCGGCGAGCGCGGCAGCGTAGTCGCATCGAACCAGGTGTTGCCGGTCATGCCGGGCATGAAGAGGATCAGGTCGGCGGCGAACTCGCCGCCCTCGGTCACCACCTTGTCGGCGTCGAAGCGCTTGAGCTTGTGGCCCAAGTGGGTGCGGATGCCGCGCCGCGCCATCTCGCCCAGCAGGTGCTTCACCGCCTTCGGCCCGAGGCGATTGCCGGGTTCGGTGCTGGGGTTGAAAAAGACGATCTCGAAGCGTTCACGCCGGCCTTCGCGCTTGAGTTGCTCGTCGATGCCGAAGAGGAACTCGAACATCGGCCCGCCGCGCACCGCGGTGGGCTCGTTCGGGTTGCCGGCGAAGCCGACGGCGATGGTGCCGCCCTGCATCTCGCGCAGGCGGTCGCGGATGCGCTCGGCGGCCGTGATGCCTTCGCAGGGCGTGATGGCGTGTTCGATGCCTGGCAGCTTCTTGATGAAGCGGCCACCGGTGGCGATGACCAAGGCGTCGTTGGCCACGTCGCCTTGGGTGGTGTGCACCGTACGCCGGCCCTCGGCCAGGCCGGTGACTTCCGCCGGGTGGAAGTCCACACCCATGCGTCGCAGGAAGTTGTCCAGCGGCACCACCAGGTCGGCGCGTGTGCGCAGGCCGCTGGGAATCCAGATGATGCCCGGCAGGTAGTGCAGCTCGGCGCGCGGCGCCACCAGCGTGATGCGTGCGGCGCGATCGCGGCGACGCAGTTCGCGCACCGTGGACAGGGCGCCGAAACCCGCGCCCAGCACGGTGATGTGAGCCGGGGCGCTACCGGATGTCATGCGGCGCCCGCCGGCTGGACCGTGGTGCCGTTGGCCAAACCGTGTGTCAGGCGTGCCACCACCCGCTGCAGCGCGGCGGTTGCCAGCTCGCAGGCGGCGTGCACAGCAGGGTTGTCGGTGGCTGCCGCGATGACGGCCGGGTCCTGCAGCGTGATCCGCGTCACGCCCGGTTGTGCCTCGGCCACGCCGCAGCCGCAGGGCAGCATCGCACCCATGTCGGGCTCGGCGCTCAGGATGGCGTGAGCCACCTTCGGGCTGCAGATGCCCAGCAGCTTCTGCGGGTGGCTGTCCAGGCCTAGCTTGGCCTGCAGCGTGGCCTGCACGTCGACCTCGCTGACGATGCCCATCTGTTCGGCGGCGAGTGCCGCCCGCAGGGTCTCGATCGCGGCCGCCAGGGGCTGCGGCAGGTCAATGGTCAGGGCGCAGGAGGTGGTCATGTTCTCGGGTCTCTGGTCTCGGGTCTTGGTCTTGGGGCGAATGTCCTGCCAGGTTGGGTCAGGCAAGTTCGGCGGCCGGCAGCTCACGGACCCGTGCCAGGAACTCGTCGCGGGTGGCGCCACCGAACCAGGGGTGCCAGCGCCGCTGCTCCAGCACGTTGGACACCGCACGCGAGCGTGTGGCGTGGCCGGTGAACAGCAGCGTCTCGGAAGGCCGAAGGAACACGTCGTTCACGACGCTGTCCCACAAGGCCTCGGGCAGGGCCGGGCGCGGCTGGAAGGGGCAGGCGTCCACGGCCAGCAGCCCGCCGCAGAACAGGCGGTCGCGCCACAGGTAGCTCAGGCAACCGGCGGTGTGGCCGGGTGTGCGCAGCACCCGGACATGCTCGTTGCCGAACGTGAGGACGGCGTGCGAGGGTTCGGCACCCGGTTCGGCTTGCGTTTCCGACGCGGGAAGGTGGTGCTGGATGCGGGGAGCCTCCAGTGCATCCAGCGCGGCGGCCTCGCCGGTCAGCAGCGCATCGTGCTCGTGGGTGCGCAGCAGCCATTTCAGGCGAAGCTGGTGTTCGTTCAGCATGGCGTTGAGCACAGGGACATCTGCGCCACGTGGGTCGACCAGCACGGCCTCACCGGCGTCCAGATCGGCGAGCAGATAGCTCACCGCGCCGCTGCGCTCGTCGTGCAGGAGTCGAAAGTACATGGCGCTGTCCTCTCGTTGGGCTTCACGCGGCGGCATCGTCGCCAATGAGGATGCGCGTCTCGCCCGCGTAGCGGTGCGGCGGAATCTCCAGGTTGGTCGGTGCCGGCTTGTTCTTGAACACCCGGCCAGCACCATCGAAGGTGGAGCCGTGGCAGGGGCAGAAGAAGCCGCCCGGCCAGTCGGCGGGCAGGCTCGGGTTGTTGCCGCCCTTGGGGGCGTCGCTGGGCGAGCAGCCCAGGTGGGTGCAGATGCCGATGGCGACGAAGACCTCGGGCTTGATGGCCCGCGCCGCGTTCTTTGCATACGCGGGTTGCTGTTCCTTCGCCGACTGTGGGTCCACGAGTTCGCCGTCGTGACCTTGCAGCGCCGCCAGCATCTCCGGCGTGCGCCGCACCACCCAGACGGGCTTGCCGCGCCATTCCACCGTCTTGACGCCGCCAGGAGGAATGTCGGAAATGTCGACCTCGACCGGGCCGCCCGCAGCCTTGGCGCGTTCGCTGGGCGCAAAGGTCGAGACGAAGGGAATGGCCGTTGCGATCGCTGCCGTGCCCCCGGCTGCGGCAGTGGCCAGCAGCCAGACGCGGCGCTCGGGATCGTTGACGACGGCAGTGCTGCAGGCGATGGGAATGGCACTCATGTTCGGCTCCTTGCCGGTGGTCGCGTCGTTCGGGATGCGGATCGAAGGCGTTCGATCGGATGTCGATCGGTTGCGTATGTCATTGGCGCAGCGTCATGCGCAGCAGCAGGGCCACGACCAGCAGCACGCCGATGCTGGCCGCCCAGATGGCGGCCATCCACAGCACCCGTTGCCACAGTGGTGTCAAGGGTGCATCGGCGGGTGGCAGCACCATGGCGGGCCAGCGAAAAGCAGGGATCAGGCGCCGCTTCATGCGTGGTACCCGTCGGCTTGCACCTTGCCGCGGAAGACCCAATACGACCAGGCGGTGTAGCCCAGGATCATCGGCAGCACGAGCCCGGTGCCCCAAAGCATGAAGACCTGGCTGCTGTGGTCGGTGGCGGCGGCCCAGATGGTCACGGCGCCGGGGATGACGTAGGGAAACACGCTGATGCCCAGGCCGATGAAGCACAGCAGGAAGACGCCCAACGTGAGCAGAAAGGGCGCGAGCTCCTGGCCCGCTTTCAGGCTGCGCCAGAAAGCCACGCTGGATATCGCCACCAGCACGGGCACCGGCGCCACCCACAGCAGATTTGGCCAGTGCAGCCAGTTCGAGAAGTAGTTGGCGCTGAGGAACAGCGTGGCAATGCTCACCGCCACGATGGCGGCCAAGGTTGCCGCGCCCAGCCACCCGGCCATCGTCCGCGCCTGCTGCTGCAGCCCGCCTTCGGCCTTCATCACCAGCCAGGTGGCACCCAGCAGCGCATAGGCAATCACCACGCTGACACCGGTGATCAGCGAAAAGGGCGTCAGCCAGTCCCACCAGCCGCCGGCGTAGGCCCGGTCGCTGATGGCCACGCCCTGCAACAGCGCGCCCAGCACCACGCCTTGCGCCAAGGCGGCGAGCATCGAGCCTCCGGTGAAGGCCAAGTCCCAGAAGCCGCGGTGCGCCGGGTCACGCCAGCGGAATTCGAAGGCCACGCCGCGGAACACGAGGGCCAGCAGCATCGCGATGATGGGGGCGTACAGGGCCGAGAAGATCAGGCCGTAGGCCAGCGGGAAGGCCGCCAGCAGCCCCCCGCCGCCCAGCACCAGCCAGGTCTCGTTGCCGTCCCATACCGGCGCGATGCTGTTCATCGCGGTGTCGCGGTCGTGACCTACCGCGAACGTGCGGAAGAGGATGCCGATGCCCAGGTCAAAACCGTCCAGCACCACGTAGACGAACACGGCGACGACGATGATCAGCGCCCAGATGACGGTCAGGTCGATGTTCATTGCGCAGCTCCCAGATCGGTGGCCAGCGCGTCGGGCCGCAAGGCCACTGCGGGTGTGGTGCCTGCGCTGCGAACCGGGATGTTGGGCGGTGCCGATTCATGCACCACCGGCGGCTTGGCCATCAGCTTCAGGATGTAGAGCACGCCCGTGCCGAACACCGCGAAGTACACGATCACGAAGGCCACGAGCGATGCAGCGACAGCGGGCGCCGCCAGCGGCGAGGCCGACTCGGCAGTGCGTAGCAGGCCCTGGATGGTCCAGGGCTGCCGACCCACTTCGGTAGTGATCCAGCCGGCCAGTACCGCAATCAGGCCCGATGGCCCCATCAGCAGCGCGAAACGGTGCAGGGCCTTGCTCTCGTAGAGCTTGCCGCGCACCCGGGCCAGCAGGCTCAGCAGCCCCAGGCCGGCCATCAGGAAACCCAGCCCGACCATGATGCGGAAGGCCCAGAACACGGTGCCCACCGGCGGGCGGTCGGCGGCCGGCACGGTGTCCAGCCCGGCCATCGGTGCGTTCAGGTCGTGCTTCAGGATCAGCGACGAGGCCTTCGGAATCTCGATGGCGTAGTCGATGCGGTTCTCGGCGCTGTTCGGGATGCCGAACAGGATCAGCGGCGCACCTTCGGGGTGGCTCTGGTAGTGGCCTTCCATCGCCATCACCTTGACGGGCTGGTGCTCCAGCGTGTTCAGGCCATGCAGGTCACCCAGCACGATCTGCAAGGGCGCGACGATGGTGGCCATCCACATGGCCATCGAGAACATCAGGCGGGCACGCGGGTTGGCCTTGTCCTTCAGCAGGTGCCAGGCCCCGACGCCACCTACCAGGAAGGCGGTGGTCAGGTAGGCCGCCGACAACGTATGCACCAGCCGGTACGGAAAGCTCGGGTTGAAGATGATGGCCAGCCAGCTGCCGGCCGAGATGTATTGCCCGTTGGCGTTCATCGCGAAGCCCGCGGGCGTCTGCATCCAGCTGTTGACCGACAGGATCCAGAACGCCGAGACGAAGGTGCCGAGCGCCACCATGAGCGTGGCGGTGAAGTGCAGCTTCTTGCCCACGCGGTTCATGCCGAACAGCATCACGCCCAGGAAGCCGGCTTCCAGAAAGAAGGCGGTCAACACCTCGTAGGCCATCAGCGGGCCGATGATCGGCCCCGCCTTGTCGGAAAACACCGCCCAGTTGGTGCCGAACTGGTAGGACATGACGATGCCCGACACCACACCCATCGCGAACACCAACGCGAAGATCTTGATCCAGTAGCGGAACAAGTTCATGTAGTCCTCGCGGCCGGTCTTGAGCCACAGGCCCTCGAGCACCGCCAGATAGCTGGCCAAGCCGATCGTGATGGCCGGGAACAGGAAGTGGAAGCTGACGGTGAACGCAAACTGGATGCGGGCCAGCAGCAGGGCGTCGGGCAGTTCGAACATCGAGGAATCCTTCCAGGTACTTCTATCAGTCAATACTTATCAAGACGCGTGCCACTTCCATGCCAACCGGAAAGTGACCTGTAATCAACGGCTTACGGTTCCTGGCGGATCAACCCTGCCAGTCGATGGGCAGGGCTTCCATGCCAGATTGGCGGCGTGCTGCCAAAATGGCAGCCAAGCCGCGTCGGCCGGCGAGGTGTGCAGCCAGGAAATCGTGCTTCATATGCAGATGCGCTGATATGTGGGTACGCGTATGGACGCGGGTCTTCCTTGAGCAATCACCCCGGTGACTCGACCTCCTTTCAAAGACATGAACAGCGCCCAGATGCAGAACAAAGTTGCCTGGCGTCGCCCGGCTCGCCCAGGGACCGTTCGCCGATGCCGCCGCGAGTGGCTTCGGCTCGCGGCGATGGTGGCCATGGCACCGACCCTTGCCTCGGTCATGGCAGCCTGTGGCGAGACCGCGGCATCCACCGATGCCGTGAGCCTGGAGGCTGCGCGGGCCGAACACGAGGCTGGGCGGGCCGTGCTCATCGACATCCGGGAGCCCGAGGAACATGCCACCGGCGTGGCGGCGGGCGCACGGCTGCTGCCGATGCGGCAGTTGAGCCAGCGCCTCCATGAAGTCCCCACCCACGCCGACCTGCCGGTCTTGTTGATCTGCAACACGCAGAACCGATCGAGCGCGACCTTGCGGGCGCTGCGCGAACGAGGCTATGGCCACGTGCGCTACGTGAACGGCGGCATGAGTGAATGGGCCCGGCGCGGCTGGCCGATGGTGAAACCCCCCGCTGGTCCAGGTGTGCGCGTTAATCCCTGAATCGAGACCAGGCTTCATGGACACGCGCACGCAGACCATTGCGATCTATCGTAAGGACAGCGCGCATCCGCAGGCGCTGGCCTGCGCGGCGTGCGAAGTCCGCAGCACGGCACTTTTCGGCGTGCTGGACGATGCGGGTCTGGATCGCATCTACACGCAGATCGACTCGATGACTCTCGCGCCCGACGCCACGGTCTATGACCGCGGCTCGGCCGGGTTGGCCGTTTTCACGATCCGCGAGGGTCTGGTGCGCTTTGAGCGCAGCAGCGAACACGGCGATCGCCGCATCGTGCGCATCGCCGGACGGGGAGACCTCATCGGGCAGGAAGCCCTGCTGAACCGTCCCTACACCGATGGCGCCGTGGCATGCACGGAGGTGCATCTGTGCCGGATACCGCGGGTGCTGGTCGATCAGCTGGCTCAGGGTCGCGACACGCTGCCGCGAGAGCTGATGCTGCGCGGGCAGAAGGCGCTGGACGCCGCCGAAGCCTGGGTGTCCGATCTGTCCACGGGACCGGCACGCCGAAGGCTTCTGCACCTGCTGCGACGGCTTGCCGATCACGCAGGGCCCGACGATGCCATCTGGCTGCCTCGGCGTGACGAGATTGGGGCGATGCTGGACATTGACGTTCGAAACGGCCAGCCGCCTGGTCAGCGCCTTGCGCCGCGAAGGCGTGCTGACGCTGACGCCAGGGCGCAGCGCGTTGCTCGACCGCGTCGCCTTGCGCGCCGCCCTGCTCGCCGAGGGCGCGGCGTGATCCATCGGCAAGCGTTGTTGAGCAGCTGAAGCATGGCCACTGTCCTGCCCGAACTCGTTTCCTATCTCGAAGGGCTGCCTGAGCCGCACATCCTGTTCGATCGCCAGTACCGGATCCTGGCGGCCAACGCCGCCTACCGGCGCCAGTTCAGCCCGCAGACTTCGGTGGTCGGGCGCACCTGCTACGAGGTGTCCCACCACTTCAGCATGCCTTGCGACCAGGCTGGCGAAAGCTGCCCGCTGGCACGCTCGCGCGTGTCGGGCCAGCGAGAGCGCGTGCTGCACCTGCACCACACCCCCCATGGCGAGTCCTACATCAACATCGAACTGGTGCCGCTGCGCGACGCGACAGGCGAGCAGGCCTACTTCATCGAGAAGATGGAACCCTTGCGGGTGGCGCAGGGGCAGCCCGCGGCGCAGGGCCTGATCGGCCGCTCGCCCGCCTTCCAGCGCATGCTGGAGCTGGTGTCACGGGTCGGACCTTCGCAGGCTAGCGTGCTGCTGCTGGGTGAATCGGGCACCGGCAAGGAACTGGTGGCGCAGGCCGTGCACGAGGCCAGCCCGCGTGCCGCCAATCCCCTGGTGGTGGTGGACTGCGCCAGCCTGCCGGAAACCTTGTTTGAGAGCGAGCTTTTCGGCCACGAGCGTGGTGCCTTCACCGGTGCCAACACCAGCAAGCCCGGACTGGTGGAGGCTGCCAGCGGCGGCACCTTGTTCCTGGATGAGGTGGGCGACATTCCGCTGCCGATGCAGGTGAAGCTGCTGCGGCTGCTGGAGAGCGGCACCTACCGCCGCGTGGGCAGCACCGAGCTGCGGCGCACCGATGTGCGCTTGGTGGCAGCGACGCACCGGGATCTGAAGGGGATGGTGGCCGAGGGGCGCTTCCGCGAGGACCTTTACTACCGCCTGAGCACGTTCCCGATCACGCTGCCTGCCTTGCGGGACCGTGTCGAAGACATCCCGTTGCTGGCGGTGGCCTTGCTGGCGCGGGTGGCACCGCAGCGCCGGATGTCACTGTCCACCGGCGCACTGGCGGTGCTGCAGCGCCATGCGTTCCCGGGCAATGTGCGGGAGCTGCGCAATGTGCTGGAGCGTGCCGCGCTGCTGGCCGACGGCACGAGCATCGAGCCGGTGCATATGGAGCGCGCTCTGGGCTCCGATGAACCCGCTTCTGCGAGGCGCGTCTCGGGCCTGACACCGCCTGAAAGCCTGGCCGCGTCGGCATCCGACGCTTCGCTGCGAAGCGTGGAGCGCGCAGCCTTGCAGGCCCAGCTCAAGGCTCACCGCGGCAGCCGCGCCGAACTGGCACGAAAGCTCGGTATCAGCGAACGCTCGCTGTATCGCAAGCTGCGCGAAATCGACCAAGAGCCGCCCGCCTGAAGGCAGCGGCTAGGCGCATCGGTCAAATCTTCGGCGTGCCGGCGAACTCGTCGAAGGCCTTGATGGCGCTGGCGGCATACATGAGCGACGGCCCGCCACCCATGTAGACAGCCACGCCGAGAGTTTCGTCAACTTCCTGTCGTGTGGCTCCCAGCTTGGCCAGCGCCTGGGTGTGGAAGCCGATACACGGGTCACAGCGCCCCGCCACGCTCAGCGCCAAGGCGATCAACTCCTTGGTCTTCTTGTCGAGCACGCCCTCTGCCGTGGCCGCACGGCCGAGATCGCCGAAGGCCTTCATCACGTCGGGCGTGCTGGTCCTGAGGCTGGCCAGCTCGGTGGAGACGGCTTGCGTCAGGGCGCGATAGGTGTCGGTTGCCAGGGGCATCGGGGGGCTCTTTCGGGAAGGGGCTGGGTGGTCAACGCCGCGATGCAGCCGCCGCCTTTTCGGCGTCTTCCTGCATGTGGCGGAGGAAGTAGCGCACGAAGAAGACGCCCATGCCCAGCATGAAGGCGATGCCCGCGACGCTCATCAGACCGACGTCGGTGGTGAAGAGATCCTTGAGCGCATGCATGGCACACCCCTGTCGTTGCGATGTGCACATTGGGCGCGCGCTCAAGGACGCGGTCCTTGCCCTGCATCAAGCCCCTCCCTTCACAACCCGTGTGTGACGCACCGTACCGACGATCCCAGGTGCAGGGACCAGACTCGGGACGAGACATCTTGTTCTGGGTTCGGGTGTGCCCGGGGCCCCATCTGCCGCCTCTGCTGTTCGCGGTGTTCGGATCTAGCTGGCAGTTTCGCGTGCGGCCCACGATCTTCATCAACACGAGGCTTCTCTGGCGACTATGAATGCGATTGAAGCAAGTCAACCTGATACCCATATATGTATCCGATAATGAAGGCATGCGATGACAGATACAGCGCACCTTCTTCAACCAACCACCCCCTGCCAGGAGCATCCCATGATCGCATCCAGCTTTCCCCACCTCAACGAACCCGCGCCTGAATTCAAGGCGCTCACGACCCATGGCGAGCGCACGCTGGCCGACTACAAGGGCAAGTGGCTGATCCTGTTCTCGCACCCGGCGGACTTCACGCCCGTGTGCACCACAGAGTTCATCGGCTTCGCCAAGGCAGCCGGTACGTTCAAGAAGATGAACTGCGAACTTCTCGGCCTGTCGATCGACAGCGTGTTCTCGCACTTGGCCTGGACACAGAACATCCAGGAGAAGTTCGGCGTCGAGATTCCGTTCCCGATCATCGAGGACATCAAGATGGAGGTGGCCGGTGCGTACGGCATGGTGCATCCCGGTGCAGCCGACACCCAGGCCGTGCGCGCGACCTTCTTCATCGACCCGAACGGCGTGCTGCGCGCGATGGTGTACTACCCGATGAGCAACGGCCGCGCGATCGACGAGTTCGTTCGCCTGCTGCAGGCCATGCAGACCAGCGACGCGAACAAGGTGGCCACGCCCGAAGGTTGGAAGCCGGGCGACGACGTGATCGTGCCGGCACCGAAGACGCCTGATGCGATCGCCAAGCGCAGGGCTGAAGGGCTGAACACGGTCGACTGGTACTTCACGACCAAGAAGCTCTGATCGAACGAAGGAGCGCGGCCGCCGGCGCTTTGCCGTCATGAAGCGCCGCGCTGGACAGCGTACAAGCAAGCACCTCCAAAGGAGCCCCAGACCATGAGCACCAAGAAGAACCGAACCCCGGCCATCGACATCGGCATCAGTGCCGGCCATCGCGAGAAGATCGTCAAGGGGCTGTCGGCCTTGCTGGCCGACAGCTACACCCTGTACCTGATGACCCACAACTTCCACTGGAACGTCACTGGTCCGCAGTTCAACAGTCTGCACGCCATGTTCATGGCGCAGTACACCGAGCAGTGGACGGCGCTGGACCTGATTGCCGAACGCATCCGTGCGCTCGGGCACCCGGCGCCGGGCACCTACAAGGAGTTCGTCAAGCTGGCGTCGATCAAGGAAGTCGAAGGCGTGCCCAAGGCCACCGAGATGATCCGCCACCTCGTCGCGGCGCAGGAAGCGACGGCGCGCACGGCGCGACAACTGTTTCCGGTGGTCGAGGCTGCAAGCGACCAACCCACTGCCGATGTGCTGACGCAGCGCCTGGACGTGCACGAGAAAACGGCCTGGATGCTGCGCAGCCTGCTCGAGGATTGAGTTGCTGTCCGGGGCCCTCGTACTCGGTGTTTGCTTTCGTCAGGGCCTGGACGCGCGCCACTGCCGCCACAACTTGAGCGCCACGATCAACAGAGGCGTTGCATGCAGGGCCAAGTCGAAGATGTCGAGCGGACGCACCAGCGAACCTTGGGCCAGCATGCGCAGCTTCTCGACCAGGTGAGGTTCGGGCGTGATGGGTGCGATGGCCAACCAGGCTGCCAACAGCAGCAGCCACGTCCACGGTAGACGGTCCAGCCAACGCAGCATCACAGCAGGCACTCGGCGTAAATACGTGAAGGGTCACCGCCCATGTACGTGGTCACGCGGTCAGAGACTGCGCCCTTCGCCGGCCTCCTCGTGCGTGCTGCCGTCGCGGATGTGGTAGATCCGCTTGAACGTCGGGATGATCTTCTCGTCGTGGGTCACGACGATGATGGCCGTGTGGTACTGCAGGGCCATCTGGTTGAGGATGCGAACCACCGCCAAGGCCCGCTCGCTGTCCAGCGGCGCGGTGGGCTCGTCGGCCAGGATCACCGGTGGCCGGTTGGCCAGCGCGCGTGCGATCGACACGCGCTGCTGTTCGCCGCCTGACAGCTCCGAAGGTTGCGCTTGCGCGCGGTGACCCACGTCGAGCGCAGCCAGCAGTTCCCGGGCTCGCTCACGCGCCTCGGCATTTGGCCGTCCGGCCAGCATCGGCAGCAAGGCGACGTTGTCGGTGACGTCTAGGAAGGGGATCAGATAGGGCGCCTGGAAGACGAAGCCGATGCTGTCGCGTCGCAGCGCGCGCAGATCGGGGATCTTCCAGCCGTCGTCGTAGATGGTTTCGCCGCCCAGTACCATCTTGCCGCCGCTCGGCTCGATGACGGCACCCAGGCACTTCAGCAGCGTGCTCTTGCCCGAGCCGGACGGGCCGATCAGGCCCACCACCTCGCCCGGTGCCACTGTCATGTTCACGTCCTTCAATGCGTCGACGGCGGTGTCGCCCTCGCCGTAGCGCTTGCGCAGGTGCTCGATGCGGATGCCGAGTTCAGCCATCTCAACCGCCGATCGCCGCGGCCGGGTCGACCTTCAGCGCGACCCGGATCGCCAGCGTGCTGGCCAATGCGCAGATCACCACCACCGCCACCAGGCCGCGCACCGCGTCGCCCGATTCCAGCAGCACGTACTTCGGGAAGATCGGCGCCCAGAAGGTAGCGGCCACCTTGCCGACGATGAAGCCGATCAGGCCCAGGCCCAGCGCCTGCTGCAGGATCATCCCGGCGATCGTGCGGTTGCGCGTGCCGATGAGCTTGAGCACGGCGATCTCGCGGATCTTGCCCAGCGTCATCGTGTAAATGATGAAGGCGACGATGGCCGCGCTGACGATGGCCAGGATGACCAGGAACATGCCGATCTGTTTTGCGGATGTGGCAATCAGCTTGGCCACCAGGATTTCTTCCATCTGGTCCCGCGTGTAGGCCTCCAGGTGCTTCCAGCGGCGCACCGGCTCGGCCACGCCTTCGGCGTCGATGCCCGGCTGCACCTGCACGAGGATGGCGTTGACGTTGCGGTTGTTCGCCTGCGAGGCCTGGATCGCTTCCAGCAACCCGGGCACGCCTGGCCGGTTGAGGGCCGGGTTGGCAGCGGTGCGTGCGCGCTCGTTGACGATGGCGTCGTTGTCCTTGAGGAACTGCGCCTCCTGAGCGTCCTTCAGCGGTATGAAGACCATCGGGTCGCCGCCCGACGACACCATGCGTCGGGTCAGGCCGACCACGGTGTAGTCGTGGCGCCGAATGCGGATGCGCTCACCGAGGATGAAGCCGGTGCGAACGTCGGCCACCGCTTCGTAGTGGCTGCGCGTAATGTGCCGCCCTGCGATCAGATACCCCGGCTCGCCCGGCTGCCCGGGCTCGAAGCCGACGACCATGGCGCGCACGTCCTCGTCGCTGCCGCCCGCTACCGTGGCGCCGACGGCCGAGGTGCGCCGCACCTGCATCGTTAGGTAGGTGACGTTCGCAGCGCGGGCCACACCCGCGATGCCGAGCACGCTGCGCACCGCATCGTCACGCAGGCTCGACGATTCCGCGTAAGGCCCTTGGGTGTCTTGTTGCACCACCCACAGATCGGCGCCGCTGTTGTTCAGCAGGGCGCGCGCATCGTCCACCATGCCGCGGTATACGCCGGCCATGGTGAGCGTCACGCCGATCAGCAGGCCCAAGCCGATCCCCGTGAGCACGAACTTGCCCCAGGAATGCAGGATGTCCCTGCCGGCCAGGCTGATCACGGCTGTTGCCCTGCGAGGGAGTCGACCACCGTGATGCGGGACTTCGCTGCAAGGCCCTTCTCGCTGTGCACTACGACGGTTGTGCCGGGCGTGATCCCATCGAGCACCTGCACCTGGCCGTCCAGGCTGGCTGGGCCGAGGCGGACCGGTGCGAATCGCAAGCTGCCGTTCTCGATCGTCCACACGCCGGTCTGGGTTTGGACGCGCTTGATGGCGGCATTGGGCAGCAGCACGGCGGGAGCGGTCGGAGGAAGCGTCAGGGTGACCTCGGCGAGCTCGCCCACCGACAGGCTCGCCGGCGGCTGGTCCAGGCTCACCTGCGCCACGCGCTCTTCGGTCACGCTGTCGCTGACGGCTTCCACACGGGCCACCTTGCCCGCAATCGTCTGACCCGGATTCGAGCGCAGCACCACCTGGGCGGGCAGGCCGGCCGCCAGCCCTGCGGAGCGGCCCTGGTCCAGTCGCACCTTGACCCACAGTGACGAGGGTTCGATGACGCGCAGCACCGCCTGGCCCGCAACCACCGTCGAACCGGGTTCGGCATCACGGCTGGTCACGACGCCATCGGCCGGCGCGAGCAGCCGCACGTTCGCACGTTGCTGGCGCAGCCCGGCACGTTCGGCCGCCAGGCGCTGCTGGTCCTGCCGGGCCGCGGCGAGGTTGGCGTCGGCGGCGCTGACGACGGCGTCGGCGGAAGACTGCTCTTGAAGGCGTGCCTCGACGGCACCGGCGCTGATGAAGTTCTGCGCACCCAGCTCCACGTAGCGGCGGGCGTTAACCGCCGCAAGTTCCTTGCGCGCCAGCGCGTCGCGGCGCTGCGCATCTGCCGCGGCCATCACGCTGCCGGCGCGGGTTACCGAGGCGTCGAGCGCAGCGGTGCGCTCGTCCAGATCCACCGGGTCCATCTCGGCCAGCAACTGGCCCGCCTTCACGCGGTCGCCCACGTCCACGGCCACCGCCCGCACGCGGCCCGCCACGGTCGGCCCGATCAGGTAGCTGCGCCGGGCCTCGACCGTGCCGATGCCGAACAGCGCGGGCGTAAGGCGTCCCTCGGCGGCCTGCACAACGGTGACACGCGTCGGCGCCAGCGGCCCGGAGCGCATCACGACGAAGACCATCGCCGCGACCAGCCCCAGGCCGAGCAGGCCCAGGACGAGCGGGCGCATTCCGATCGATGGGAGCTTCATGAGGCATCTCCGAGACTGCGCAGATAGAGGGCGAAGACTCGATCCGCCTGGGGGCGCATCGCGGCGGGGCGACCAACCAGCATCGCCTGCATCACCAGGCCCTGGATCAGTCCGACGAAGGTGGTGGCCGCGGCTTCACGGTCGAGGTCGGCGACGACCTGGCCCTGCGCCACCGCCTGCTCCAGGGTGTCCAACAGCAGCTTGCGGTAGCCCTGCAACATGGCACGTATTTCCTGCTTGGTCGCAGAGTCGGCGGGCTGCTGCAGTTCGTTGAAGATCAGGCGCGGTACACCAGAGTGTGCGACGACGAAATCGACATGCGCCCGGAACATGGCCGAGAGTCCGTCCAGGGGTGTGGGTGCCTCTGCGGCGGCGGCTCTCAGGCTGTGCATCAGTTCGCCGCGAACCCACTGCACCGCCGCCACCCAGATCGCATCCTTGGTCGGGAAGTGCTTGAACACCGCACCTTGCGTGAGACCGACCGCCGAGGCAATATCGGTCGTCGTGATCAGCGCCGGGCTGGAGTCGCGTGCCAGGCGAAGGGCTGCGGTCACGATCTCTGCCTGGCGCTCTTCAGTAGGGAGGCGAGTTTGCATGGCCCGATCCGGATTGGTAAGTAATAAAACACTTACCAGTGTGCGCCGATCAGGAGGTGCGCACCATGATCCTTGTCAAACCGGGCATCCGAGCGCCCAAGATCGCAACTGACAAGGGGATACCCCTGTGCGCCGTGGCGCTCAGCGACGCGCACACCTCGGCCCGGGAGGGATGGCGACCGCGTGGCGGCAAGTTCCTGTGATGCCGCTCGATGACGGCCGTCTTCAGCCCTTCAAGGCTGCAGCGTGCGGCGATGGCTGGCCCGGCCTGGCCAGCGCCGACGATGATGGCGTCAAAGACTTCCGTGTCCATGGTCACGCTCGCAGCAGTGGCTGGGATGGGCAGTATGACTACCCGCGGACGCTCATCGCCCGAGTCTGTCGAAGTCCCACTGCTCCATCAGCCGCCGATCGCGTGCGCTCTCTGCCTCGATCGAATCCTTCGGCAAGTGCTTGAGGCAATCCTCCAGCGCCTGGGGATCCGGCTTCTCGATCGGCTTGGCCTGCACCTGCAAGCGGGCAGACTTGCCGTCCCAGGCAAAAGGATTGCTGAACACCGGCGGGTCGGGCAGGCAGTCGTCCTTGTAGAGCGGGGGGGTCGTCCGACGCGAACGGCGAGAAAGAGATCGTCTTCTCGAAGATCAGGGGCTTGCCGGTCGGCGTGGATGGCCATCGCGGCATGCTCCCGATGGCCTGGCGGGCCAGTCTCTCGGCAACGGCCGACGTAGACCACAGCGTCTCGAGCTGGGTCAAGCTGCCATCGGGCGCGATCTCGATCCGGAACTCGACCATGCCCTGGTCGGGGCCTTCGACCGCCGTGCCCATCATGCTGCGCACCTGCTGACCCCAGGTGTGGCGGTAGCCCTTGCTATTCTTGAGCTTGTACGTCGAGGCGAAGGCCCATTCTTCTGCCGTGGGCGCCGCTTGCGCAGCCATGGATGCCATCTGGCGCGGTGCGATCGGCGCGACCACCGATTCGACTTCCGGCACCGGTATGGTCGGAAGCGGTACGGCGGGGGCTTCAGCCACGGCGGCAGGAGGCTCCGGATCCGGCGCGGACTTTTCCGGCTCGCGCGGTCTCAGGTAGAGCACCGTGATCTGCTGCTCGCGTGCCCGTGGGTCGGCCTTGTCCATGATTGCGCCGAGCTGCGTGAAGGCCTGGGCAAACACCAGCGCATGCAGGGCCAGGGTGATGGCCAGGCCGACGACGGGTCGCACACGGGCGTGGGGCCGTCTAGGCTGCGGACGGACAAGTTCACTCTCGGTGCTGGAGCGGATCAGGCAAAAGCGGGCCGGCGGCCGAGCCCAGCGTAGCCTGAGCCAGAAGGCACAGGGGCTGCGGAAGGCAACTCACCCCTCAGCTATTCTTGCTCGCCCGCGCGTAGGCTTCCATGCCGCCTCTCGCCTTCCACTCGTTGAAGCCGCCGTACAACAGGCGCACGTTCTCGAAGCCGTCCATTCGCAGCGCCATCGCAACCTGGGCGGCGAACGAACTGGTGTTGCAGTAGACGAGGATGGTCTTGTCCTTGGGCAGCTTCGCGCGCTGTGCAGAGACCTGGCGCCACTCAATGTTGGCGCCGCCGGGTACATGTTCCTTGGCGAACTGGCCCGCGTCGCGCACATCGAGCACGAAGAATTTCTTTTAGTCCTCGGCCGGGATCTGCTCGGGCAGGATGGTGCCGGCATTGGCGTCGACGAAGTCGAAGTAGCCCTCGATCGCGTTGACGGTCGCCATGTCGGCCTGGGCCTGGGCAGCCATGGGCAGGCAGGCTGCGACGGCCAGCGCCAGGGTCAGTGCCATTCGAAATCGGAACATGGGGGTCTCCATCAGTTCTTGGTTCTGGATGCGTGGCCTTCAGGACGGGCTGTCTCAGGCACGTTGGACGGCGCAAATACGAGAAACACCAACAACGCACCAAGCCTCTTCACTTCAAAACTCCTTCGGTGAGTGCTGCCTGGAGTTGCAGGGTGAAGACAGATCCCTGGCAAGCCTTCGGCGCCGTTTGTTGATGCGAATCAATGCCAGCGCCAGTAAGTAATAGAACACTCACTAGCATGAGGACAGCCAGATGACCACCGAAACCACGCGCCTGCCCGCCGATGAACGTCGCACCCTCACGATCGAGGCTGTTGTTGCGCTGGCTGCTGAAGGAAATCCCAGCGAGATCACGACTACTGCGATCGCCGAACACATGAACCTGACCCAGGGTGCCCTGTTCCGGCACTTCCCGACCAAAGACGCGATCTGGGAGGCCGTGATCGGCTGGGTCAGCGAGCGGCTGCTCAGCCGCGTGGACCGGGCCGCACAGGCCGCCGCATCGCCGCTGGCCGCACTGGAAGCCGTGTTCCTGGCGCACATCGATTTCGTGGCCAAACACCCGGGCGTACCGCGCATGCTGTTCGGCGAGTTGCAGCGCGCGCAGCGTTCGCCCGCCAAGCGCGCGGCGCAGGAGTTGATGCGCCGCTATGGCGAGCGCCTGCAGTTTCTGATCGACCAGGGCAAGTCGCGCGGCGAAATTGCTGCGCAGGTCGATGGCCCCGCCGCGGCCACGCTGTTCATAGGCATGGTCCAGGGCCTGGTGATGCAGGCCATGCTCGGCGGCAAGGTCGAAGGTGTGCGCGCGGGTGCGCCGGGTGCCTTTGCCATCTATCGCCGGGGCATCGAGCGCGTCGGCCCAATCACCAGTACATGAGCAGCGAGGAAATGACATGACGGCACGCCACCAGCAGCACAGTCTCTGGTTCCGGGCGATGGCCCTGATCGCGATCGGCTTCGGTCTGCTGACCATCAAGGAGGGCGGCATGACTTTGAGCGGCGAAGTTGCCGCGGTGACGGCGGCCGGAAACTACGTGCCCTTCGTGCTCTGGTTCAATTTCGTGGCCGGTTTCACCTATGTGATTGCCGGCATCGGGCTGTGGTTGCGACGGCGCTGGGCCGCGCGGTTGACGATCGCCATCGCCGCAGCCACGGCACTCGCCTTCGCGGCCCTCGGCGTACATGTAGCTTCCGGTGGTGCCTACGAGCAGCGCACGGTGATCGCGATGACGCTGCGCCTGCTGGTGTGGGTGGCCATCGCGGCAATCGCGTGGCGGCGCTTGCTGCGCGATCCGGAGTGACACCATGAACATCACTTTCCATGGTGCGGCCCGCGAGGTGACCGGTTCGTGCTACTTGATCGAGACCGCCACGACCCGCTTCCTGGTCGATTGCGGCATGTTCCAGGGCGGGCGCGAGGCCTCGGCGCGCAACCGCCTGCCCTTCGGCTTCGATCCGTGCGCGCTCGACTTCGTGTTGCTCACGCACGCCCACATCGACCACAGCGGCCTGCTGCCCAAACTCACGCGCGCCGGCTACACCGGCCCGATCTACGCCACCGGCGCCACGGTCGATCTGCTGGCGGTGATGCTGCCCGACAGCGCGCACATCCAGGAGGCCGAGGCGGAACGGGCGAGCCGCCGCATCCAATCCGCCAAGCCCGGCAAGCTTTCCCCCAGCGACGCCGTGCCGGCCTACACGATGCAGGATGCGGTGGACTGCCTGCAGCAACTGCACCCGGTCGCCTATGACACCGACGTCGTGCCGCATGCCGACGTGCGCTGCCGCTTCCGCGACGCTGGCCACATCCTCGGATCGGCGATCCTGGAGATCTGGGTCCGTGAAGGCGAAACGACCACCAAGCTGGTGATGTCGGGCGACCTGGGCCAGCCGGGCCGGCCGATCTTGCGCGACCCGACCGTGATCGAAGAGGCCGACGTACTCTTCATCGAATCGACCTACGGCGACCGCGCCCACAAGGACCAGGTGGCGACGATGGAGGAGTTGGTGCAGGTGCTCGAGCACACACTGCCGCACGGCAATGTGATCGTGCCGGCCTTTGCGGTCGGGCGCACGCAGGAGGTGCTGTACCACCTGCATCGCCTGACCTCTGAAGGCCGGCTGCGCAACCTGAACATATACGTCGATTCGCCGATGGCGGCGGCCGCGACGCGCATCACGATGAAGTACCTCGCGCTGTTCGACGAAGCCGCGCGCAGCCTGGAGCACTGGCGCGCCGCAGGCAAGAACCTGCCCTCGCTGCGATTCACCGCCAGCGTCGAAGAGTCGATGGCGCTGAACCGCATTCGCGCCGGCGCGATCGTCATCTCGGCCAGCGGCATGTGCAACGCCGGGCGCATCAAGCACCACCTGCGCCACAACCTCGGCCGGCGCGAATGCAGCGTGCTGATCACCGGCTTCCAGGCCCAGGGCACGCTCGGCCGCAAGCTGGTGGACGGCGCTAAGCAAGTCAGCATCTTCGGCGAGGAGATTCCGGTGCGCGCCGCCATCCACACCCTCGGCGGTTTCTCCGCCCATGCCGGCCAGCCGGCCCTGCTGGCCTGGGCCGCAGGCTTCAAGCGGCCGCCGCGCCAGACCTTCGTCGTGCACGGCGAAGAGTCGGCGGCACTCGCGTTTGCTGAGCGCCTTCGATCCGATCGCGGCTGGGCGGTGACGGTGCCTGCGCCGGGCCAGAGCGTCAGCATGTGAATGTTTCCAATTACTTGGACAAAGGAGGACCGAATGAACAAGCAACCGACTCGCTATCACCCTGCCCTGGTCGCCTTGCACTGGCTGCTGGCGCTGATCCTCGTCTTCGCGCTGGGGATGGGGACGATCTCGCTCAAGGAGCTGTCGAATGCCTCGCCTGACAAGATCGGGGCGCTGCGCGGGCACATGATCGTCGGCCTCGCGATCGGCAGCCTGATGCTGGTGCGGCTGCTGACGCGCGTGCGAACCGCACTGCCGGCCCCCGCCACGGCCGGCAGTGCGTTGCTGGACAAGCTGGGCCAAGCCGTGCACATCGGCCTGTACCTGGCCGTCTTTGCGATGGCCGCCAGCGGCGCGGCCACGGCCATCCAGGCCGATCTGCCACAGATCGTTTTCTTCGGCAGCGGCGCGCCCTTGCCCGAGAACTTCGCGCACCTGCTGCCACGCGCGGTGCATGGTTGGATGGCCAAGCTGATCGCCGCCTTGGTCGCACTGCACGTGATCGGAGCGCTCTTCCACCAGTTCAGGCTCAAGGACCGGCTGATGTCGCGCATGTGGTTCGGGCCGCGGTAGTGCGGTACCTAAACAATGAGTGCGAGATGCAAGGCAAGAAGAACATCGCCGCGGGATTCCTGTTTCTCGCTGGGTTCATGGTTTACGGCTTCGTGTTGATCGACCTGCGCGACTTCGCACCCGGCAAGGAGGCGTGGATCGCCGAGTATTCGGTGGGCAAGCACTTCGAGTCGCGCCTGGCGCATGTGCACGGCAACCTGTTCGCCTTCATCAACATTGTCGTCGGCTATCTGTTGCTGCGCCAGCCGGTCGGGGCGTTCGCGGCCAAAGGCATCTCGTGGCTGACGCTGGCCGGGATGTTGATGCCGCTCGGCATCTTGACCGAAGTGCTGTTCGGCGTGCCGCCGCTGCTGGTGATCGTCGGCGGCGTCTCGATGGTCGCCGCGATAGTCTGGTTTGGCGTGGCGGCGATCAAGCTGCGCTTGCCCGCCGGTGGAGCGGGGCTATGAGCGTTGCACGGGGCGAGGAGATCGGCGCGAGTGAACGCGATGCGTTGCGGCGAGCGATCGAAGACAGCCCCTCCTATCGCCTCGCTCACGAGGACACCGAGCTCCTGGCCAGCGACGATCTGCGACCGCTGCGGCTGCAGCTCGAAATGTTGAAGCCGGAGCGCCAGTTGCGCCGGCACAAGGTGCAGTCCACGGTCGTCGTCTTCGGCAGTGCGCGCCTGGTTCCGGAATCCAAGGCGTACGCGCAACTCGCCGCGCTCGAGCAACGCAGCCTTGCGCAACCCGCCGATACGACGCTACCGGCGCAGATCGCGCGCGCCCGCAAGCAGCTCGACTACGCGCGCTACTACGAGGAGGCGCGGCGTTTCGCCGAAATCGTCTCGCGCCATTTCCAGCAGCAGCAACGGCGCGACTTCGTGGTCGTCACCGGCGGTGGGCCGGGCGTCATGGAGGCAGCGAACCGTGGTGCCTTCGACGCCGGGGCGCGCAGCATCGGCCTGAACATCACGCTGCAGCATGAGCAGGCGCCCAACCCCTTCGTCAGCCCGGAGCTGTGCTTCCGGTTCCGCTACTTCGGCCTGCGCAAGATGCACTTCCTGTTGCGCGCCCGGGCGTTGGTCGCGTTTCCTGGTGGCTATGGAACGCTCGATGAGTTGTTCGAGGTTCTCACGCTGGTGCAGACCGGCAAGGTGCGCCGCGTGCCGATCGTGCTGGTCGGCGCCGCGTTCTGGCGCCGCGCCATCGACTTCGACTTCCTGGTCGAGGAAGGCCTGGTCAACGCCGAGGATGTCCGGCTCTTCGCGGTCGTCGAAACAGCGGAAGAAATCGTCGCCGTGCTGCATGAGTTCTATGGCGGCGTGCCGCCGTCGTATGACACCGTCGTGGACTGACCGTGCACCTTGCCATCACACCATGTCCCTCGAATCCCGTGCCGGCAGCGCGTGCGCTGGCAAGGGCGGCATTGGCGCTCGCACTGGGCCTGCCAATGCTGCCAGCCCTGGCTCAATCCACAGCTGACAGCACTTCAGGCGCCGAGGATTGCAAAGCGGCGCAGACCATCGAGTTCCGCGGCTTGACCGTGAGGCTGGAAAACGACCTCTTCGTCGACACCGACCGCAACTACACCAGTGGCGTGGCCTTCACGGCAGTGTCGCGCGACATCGCCGGCAGCCTGCGCACCGAATGCCTGCCGACACTGGTTCGCTTGCACGCCGAACTCATCAAGTGGCTGAACCCTGGTTTCTGGTCCGACGCCGGAAATCCCGCGCATTCGCAGAACGTCGTCGTCAAGTTCGGCCAGTCCATCTTCACACCCAACGATCCGCTGCGCACCGATCTGATCGCGGACGATCGGCCGTATGCGGGCTTGCTGTACGTCGGCATGTCGTGGAACCGGCGCACGCATGCCGCGCAGAGCAGCACGGAAATGCTCGACACGCGCGAGATCACGCTGGGCGGCATCGGGCCGTCGTCGCTCGCTCGGCAGGCGCAGAACCTGATTCACGATGCGATCGGTGCCGAGCGGTTTCTCGGTTGGGACCATCAATTGAAGAACGAGCCTGCGTTGCAACTGGCGATGGACCGCAAGTTCAAGGGCTATCGCGGCGATGGCGCGGTCACGCCCGGCTTCTCTGCCGACTCGATACGCTCGATCGGGGTTCGCCTGGGTAATATCGAAACGTCCGTCTCTGCGGGCATCGAAGGCCGGATCGGCTGGAACATCCCGAACGACTTCGGCACCTATCCGATCCGACCCGGCGCCGAGAACCGCCCGCCCTCGTCCGCATCCCTACGCGGCGGCTCGAACGAGGCCGCCCGCATCGCATCCGGACCGCGCGCCGGCGTTCACCTGTTCGGAACACTCGAAACCAAACTCGTCGCGCATGATTTCTCGCTCGACGGCAACCTGTTTCGATCGAGCCACCAGGTCACCCGCCGGCCCTGGGTGGCTCAGGCGGCGGTCGGCCTCAGCGCGCAGGGCCTGCTGGCCGGGCACGGGGTCAAGCTGGCCGTGATGCGTGTCTATCGTTCGCGCGAGTTCCAGGAGCAGGCATCCAACCATGCCTACGGCTCGGTCGCACTGAGCCTCGAGTACTGACAGCGATTCACGTGGCTGGATGTACTTCGCGAACCAGACTTCACCGAGCCGCTGCACGGTGGGCACTTCGAGCTGCAGGGCCTTCTCTGCCTGCTTGGCTGCCGTGACGTCGATGCCGCGCTCGATCTGTGCTCGATCCCGCCGTACCTGCTCGCGCGCATCTTTGAGCGACAGCTCAGGGTATCGCCCGAGCACCTTCTCCTTGGAGCGCCCGTTGAGTCGGTAGCGAAGGATCCACGAGGCCTTACCGGCCTGCGCTGCGATGCTGCTGGCGACGAAGGTCAGGCCTTCGCCCACGCCGCGGTCCACGGCTCCGGCAGCGAGCCAGGCCTTGATCTCGCGGTCAGTGATCGGTCGTTGCTGTCTGCTCATGTCCCATAGGCTCCTGTGAGGCTGTGGGGTTTTTGATCGGATGAACGCCTCAGAAGCGGCGCGAACCCCAAAAACCCCACAATAAACCCCACAGGTTGCGCGCGCTTCGCTGCGGCGCCCTGGGACGGTCCGGGACGAAATATCCTTACACGACAGTGGGTTAGATAATTTCAGGGGGCCGTCTGGCACCCCCTGAAAAGCTACTCCAAGTTTTGCACCTGCTCGCGCATCTGCTCGATCGCGACCTTCATCTCGACCGAGATGTTGGTCAGTTCCAGTGCCGAGGATTTTGACCCCAGCGTGTTGGCCTCGCGGTGCAACTCCTGGATCAGGAAGTCGAGCCGCTTGCCGAGTTCACCGCCTGCGCCCAGCAGTCTGGCGATCTCGTCGAGATGGGCCGACAAGCGCGCCAGTTCCTCTGCCACGTCGATTCGCAGCGCATAGGCTGCGGCCTCGTTGAGCGCGCGGTCGCGCAGCGCATCGGCGCTGATGCTCGCGCCGCCGCCCGCGCTGACTGGCACGTTCTGCAGCGCCTCTTGCCAGCGCTCGAGAAAGCGCTGCTGTTGTCGCTTGACCACGGCCGGCACCAGCGGCGCTGCCTGGATCGCCAGTTCACGCAGATGGCTGATGCGCTCGGTGAGGATGGCCACCAGCCTGGCGCCTTCGCGCTCGCGCGCCTCGCGCAATCCCGCGATGGCCTCACGCGCCGCGGCCAGCGCCGCCTCGTCAAGCCGTTCAGCGCTGCCGCCCAGTCGGCACCATTGCAGCGCTTCGTTGACGCTCAACACCCGGGCTTGCGGCAGCCAGCCGGTGACGGTGGACTCCAGCCTCGAGAGCCGGTTCAGCTGGTCGGGCTGGGGCTGGGGCCAGGCGCTGTCGGACTCGCGTTGGCTCGCCACGCGGACTTCGATCTTGCCGCGGCGAAAGCTCGCGCCGACCAACTCACGCAAGCCCGGCTCGAGACCGCGCATTTCGTCGGGTAGGCGAAAACTCAGGTCGAGAAATCGGCTGTTCACCGAGCGGGCTTCGACGGTCACGCCCGACCCTGAGGCGGCAGGGCGCGAGGGCATGTCTTCGGCCGCGTTGCTCAAGGTATGGGTGGCTAGCGCGAAGCCGGTCATGCTGTAAACTGCCATTAAAATAGCCTGTCAGGGAAACGTCGGATTATGTCAAAGTCCAAACCGGCGCCGCTGCCTGCGGGCAGCATGGTGGGGGGCTACCAGATCGTCAAGAAACTGGCGGCTGGTGGGTTTGGCGTGGTTTATCTGGCGCAAGACTCGACGCAGCGCAGCGTGGCCATCAAGGAGTATCTGCCGGCGTCTTTGGCCGAGCGTGCAGTGGGTGAACTCACGCCGCGTGTCAAGCCCGAGAAGCTGCCCTTGTACCGCATGGGGCTCAAGAGCTTCTTCGAAGAAGGCCGGTCCTTGGCGCAGATCAGCCATCCGAGCGTGGTCAGCGTGCTCAACTTCTTTCGCGAGCACGAGACCGTCTACATGGTGATGAATTACCTGCAAGGCGATACGCTGCAGGACTTCATCGTCACCGCGCGTGACTTGAAGCGAGACAAGGTGTTTCGCGAAAGCACTATTCGCAGCTTGTTTGATGAAATACTGCACGGTCTGCGTATTGTCCATCAACACAAGATGCTGCATCTCGACATCAAGCCGGCCAATTTGTTCATCACCAATGACAACCGGGCGGTGATGCTGGATTTTGGTGCCGCACGCGAGGTCTTGAGCAAGGGGGGCAATTTCATGCGTCCGATGTACACGCCGGGTTTTGCCGCGCCCGAGATGTACCGCCGCGACGGCTTGCTGGGACCTTGGACCGATATCTACGCGATCGGCGCCTGTATCTACGCTTGCATGCAGGGTTATCCACCCAGCGACGCACCGCAGCGCATCAGCAAGGACAGGCTGGCGCTGAGCCTGTCGCGACTGCGCAATGTCTACTCCGACAACCTGATCGAGGTCGCAGAGTGGTGCATGGCGCTGGACCCGCTGGCGCGGCCGCAAAGCGTTTTTGCGCTGCAAAAAGAGCTGGTGCGTGAATCCGATCGACGCTACACCAAGCTGACGTTTGGCGAGCGACTCAAGCTGCAGATCGAAAATCTAAAGTCTGGCCCCAGGGCTTGAGCGGGGCTGCGCAGAGCAAGGCATGAAGTTCTCTGTCTACCAGGTCAGCCGTCGCGGCGGCCGTCCCAGGAACGAAGACCGCATGGGTTATTGCTACACCCGTTCGGCAGGCTTGTTTGCGTTGGCCGATGGCATGGGTGGCCACCCGCAGGGCGAGGTGGCCGCGCAGCTGGCTTTGCAGACGCTGTCTGCGCTGTTCCAGCGCGAGGCCAGGCCGACGCTGAAAGACCCGTTGCGGTTCTTGCGTGACGCCGTGCTGGCAGGCCACCATCGCTTGCTGCGCCATGCCACCGAAAGAGGCCTGCTCGACACACCGCGAACCACGCTCGTGGCTTGCGTGCTGCAGGACGATGCGGTCTATTGGGCCCACTGCGGCGATTCACGCCTATACCTGTTGCGCGGCGAGCAACTGATCACGCGCACCCGTGACCATTCCTATGCCGAGCTCAACACCGTGCTGGCACAGGCCGGCCGGCCGCTCGAGAGCCAGCCCGTCAACCGCAACGTGCTGTTCACCTGCCTGGGCAGCCCGGGCAAGCCGGTGGTCGACACTGCCGGCCCGACATCGCTGCGCGCAGGCGACAAGATCATGCTGTGCAGCGATGGCTTGTGGGGCAGTGTGAGCGACGAGCAGATCGCCGAGTTGCTCGCGCAGCGGCCGATCTCCGATGCGGTGCCAGAACTCGCCGAGCAGGCTTTGCGCAACGCCGGTCCGCGCAGCGACAATGTCACGGTTCTGGCGCTGGAGTGGCTGGTGGACAACGCGCCCGACAGCGCGGTGTCGACCCGCAGCCTGGGTGACGAGGTGTTTGCTTCGACCATTCAGGCCAGTTTGGTGGCGGGCGCGGCCCCGTTCGACGCCAGCGATGAACTCGACGAGGCCGAGATCGACCGGTCTATCCGCGAGATCAACGAGGCGATCCGGCGCATGGCGCACAAGAAACCCTGAGGAAGAAGATGAGCGAGATTCAACGCGCCGGACTGCGCAACGATGGGCGCAGCGCCGACGCGCTGCGCCAGGTGACGATAGCGCGCGGCTACACCCGCCATGCCGAGGGCTCGGTGCTGGTGAGTTTTGGCCACACCCGGGTGCTGTGCACCGCGTCGGTCGAAGAAAAAGTGCCACCGCACAAGCGCGGCAGCGGCGAGGGCTGGGTCACGGCCGAGTACGGCATGTTGCCGCGTGCCACCCACACCCGTGGCGACCGCGAGGCTGCGCGCGGCAAGCAAAGCGGCCGCACGCAGGAGATCCAGCGCTTGATCGGCAGGTCGCTGCGCTGCGTCTTTGACCTCAAGGCCTTGGGCGAGCGCAGCATCCTGATCGACTGCGATGTGCTGCAGGCCGACGGCGGTACCCGCACCGCTGCGATCACTGGCGCCTGGGTGGCTGCGCACGACGCGGTCAGCTGGCTGATGGCGCAGGGCAAGCTGTCGCAAAGCCCGATCCGTGACGGCTTGGCTGCCATCTCGGTGGGCATCGTGCAAGGCGTTCCCTTGCTCGACCTGGCGTACACCGAAGACGCGGCCTGCGACACCGACATGAACGTGGTGATGACGGCGTCAGGCGGATTCGTCGAACTGCAGGGCACTGCCGAAGGAGCGGCTTTTTCGCGCGCCGAGATGGACGCCTTGCTGGTGCTGGCCGACAAAGGCATACGCGAGTTGGTGCTGGCCCAGCGGGCTGCGCTGGCCGCGGCGCCGGAGCGCTGAGTTGTCGCTGCGTCTTTCGCTGCCTTTGGTGCTGGCGTCCAACAACGCCAAGAAGCTCAGTGAGTTGCAGTCGCTGCTGGTCGGTTTGCCGCTGGTCATCGTCGCCCAGGGCACGCTGGGCATCGCCGAGGCCGAGGAGCCGCACCACAGCTTCATCGAGAACGCGCTGGCCAAGGCGCGCCACGCGGCGCGCGCCAGCGGCAGCGCAGCCGTCGCCGATGATTCAGGCCTGTGCCTGGGCGGCCTGGGCGGTGCGCCCGGGGTGATTTCGGCGCACTTTGCGGGCCAGATCGAGCCCTTGGCCGGTGAGGACCGCGAGACGCTGCGGCGGCGCCAGGACGCAGCCAACAACGCTGCTTTGCTGGCCAAGCTGCAAGGTGTGGCTGACCGGCGAGGTCATTTCATCAGCACCTTGGTGGCGATCCGCCATGCCGATGACCCCGAACCGCTGGTGGCGGTGGGGCGCTGGCCGGGAGAAATCTTGCATCAGGCGCGCGGCGACCAGGGTTTTGGCTACGACCCGTTGATGTTCATCCCAGACCTGGGTGCGACGGTCGCCGAGCTCGGGCCTGAGCAGAAGAACCAGCACAGCCACCGTGCTCGATCGGCGGCTTTGCTGCGGGCGATGCTGGCCGAGGCCTGGCATCTGGGCCGCTGATGGACATCGTCGAACGCTACCTGCGCCCCGGCACCTTGCAGCTGGGTGAATCGCCGCCGCTGGCGCTCTATGTGCATCTGCCCTGGTGTCTGGCCAAGTGCCCGTACTGCGACTTCAACTCGCATGCGCTGCCGCGGCCGGACCAAGGAGGCCTGCCCGAGTCACGCTACATCGAGGCACTGATCGCCGACCTGGAAGCCTCGCTGCCGCAAGTCTGGGGCCGGCCGGTGCACAGCGTGTTCATCGGTGGCGGCACACCCAGCTTGTTCTCGGCCGACGCGATCGGGCGGCTGCTGGCGGCGATCCGCGCACGGCTGCCCTTGCTGCCGGGTTGCGAGATCACGCTCGAGGCCAACCCGGGCAGCTTTGAGCGCGATCGCTTTCGCGATTTCCGCAAAGCCGGTGTGACCCGGCTGTCGGTGGGCGTGCAGAGTTTCGACGATGCGATGCTGGCCAAGCTGGGTCGGGTTCACGATGGTGCGCAGGCGCGCGCCGCGCTGACCGAGGCCGCTGCCGCTTTCGACACCTTCAACCTCGACTTGATGTACGCACTGCCGGGCCAGACCCTGGCGCAACTGCACGCCGACCTGGACATCGCGCTGTCGTTCGAACCACCGCACCTGTCGATCTACCACCTGACGATAGAGCCCAACACGCGCTTCGCGACAGCGCCGCCGGCCCATCTGCCCGACGACGACCTGGCCAGCGACATGCTCGACGCGATCACCGATCGAACCGCCAGCGTGGGTTTGCAGCGCTACGAGGTCTCGGCCTTCGCCCGCAGCGGTCATCGCTGCCGCCACAACCTGAACTACTGGCAGTTTGGCGACTACCTCGGCATTGGTGCTGGCGCGCACGGCAAGCTCAGTTACCCGCACCGCGTGGTGCGTCAGGTTCGATGGCGAGAACCCAACACCTATCTTGAGCGATCCATGGCCGGCCAGGCGATGAGCAACGACGACGAGGTGCCGCGGTCGCAGCTGCCGTTTGAGTTCATGCTCAACGCGCTGCGTTTGCGCGAGGGCTTCGCGCTGGCTGACTTCACGGCCCGCACCGGCCTGGCCATCACCGCGATCGCCAAGCCTTTGGCCGAGGCCGAGGCCCGCGGCCTGCTCGAGCGCGATTTCAGCCGCGCCTGGCCGAGTGCGCGCGGATTCGATTTCTTGTCGGACTTGCAGGCGCTGTTTTTACCGTCGGATTGATGCCGGCTCCCGGCCGCGATCAGATCGCGATCAGATCCGGTTCAGCGCCGTGCCCACCGTGGCGCGCAGCCGCTCGAGCAAGGCTGGCGCGATGCGCTGCAGCGGCAGCACTTCGTGCGCCGCGCCCTGCGCGATGGCCTCGCGCGGCATGCCGAAGACCACGCAGCTGGCCTCGTCCTGGCAGATGTTGTAGCTGCCGGCGTCGCGCATCGCTTTCATCGCCTTGGCGCCATCCGCACCCATGCCGGTGAGCATCACGCCCAGCGCGTTGGGGCCGACCACGCGAGCGGCCGACTCGAACAACGCTTCCACGCTGGGCTTGTGCCGGTTGATCGCGTCGCCGTCGCGCACCCTGGCCAGGTAGTTCGCGCCCGACCGCTCGACCGTCAGGTGCAAGCCACCAGGCGCAATATAGCCATGACCGGGCAGGATGCGGTCACCGTCGGCTGCCTCCTTGATGCGGATGCGACACAGGCTGTCGAGTCGCGCTGCATAGCTGCGGGTGAACCCGGGCGGCATGTGCTGCGTGATCACCACCGCTGGTGCGTCGGGCGGCAAGCCCATCAGCAACTCACGGGTGGCCTCGGTGCCACCGGTGGATGCGCCGATGAAGATGATTTTCTCGGTCGACAACCGGCCCAGGCCCGGTGCGGCCGGGCGCTGCGGCGTGCTGGCGGCCGGGATCGGCAGGCGGCGCACCCGGGCTTGGGCCGCTGTGCGCAGCTTGGCGCAGATGTCCTCGGCCAGTTGGCGCAGCCCATCGGCAACGCCTATCCTGGGTTTGGCGACGAAATCCACCGCGCCGAGTTCGAGCGCGCGCAGCGTCACCTCGGCGCCGCGCTCGGTCAGCGTGCTGACCATCAGCACTGGCATCGGCCGCAGCCGCATCAGCTTGCCGAGAAAATCGATGCCATCCATCCGCGGCATTTCGACGTCGAGCGTGATCACATCGGGGGCGAGCTCGCGGATCATCTCGCGTGCGACCAAGGGATCGCTGGCCGCGCCGACACAGCGCATGTCGGGTTCGCGGTTGATGATCTCGCTCAGCAGGCTGCGAACCAGTGCCGAGTCATCGACCACCAGCACCCGTATCTTGGTCACCATGGCTTGTTCAAAACAAGTCGACCGAGCCACCGCGGCTGGCTGTGGGCAGCGCGCGCTGCGCGGCGGCCCGGTCCTGCGCGATCCAGGTTTCAGCATGGGTCGGTGCCAGGCGTTTGACCATGGCTTTGCCACTGGCCGGCAGAAAGCAGACTTTGCGCGGGTAGATGTCGAGCACGTCGCGGCTGACCACCGGGATGCGTTCGGTCTGCAGGTACTCGAGCACGAAGCGGGTGTTGCGCTCGCCGACGTTCAGGCTGTTCATGCCAGCGATCACGGCGCCGCCACCGAAGACCTTGGCTTCGAGGGTCGACTTGGCAGCGCCGCGCTTCATCAGCTCATTGATCAGCAACTCCATCGCATAGCTGCCGTAGCGGCCGCCGCCCTGGGCGCCATCAGGGCCCTGGCTGTCGGGCAGCATGAAGTGGTTCATGCCGCCGATGCGGCGCTCGCGGTCCCACAGGCAGGCGGCGATGCACGATCCCAAGGTGGTGGTGATCAGCAAGTCCTCGTCGGAGACGAAGTACTCGCCCGGCAAGACCTTGACGGCGTCGTTGCGAAAGTGGGCGTCCCAATAGAAAAACGATGCCTGACCGGGCTGGCGCGACGCGGCTTTGAGCCGGGCGAGCCTGGGTGAGGCGCAGAGCGAGGGCGCACGCGCCAAAGCGGAGGAGGGCATCATGGCTGGAGGAGTCCTGGCTGTTTATCGGCAGCGCAAGGCCGGACTGCAGTGCCACACCTGAGAGACCTTCTCAGACCCGCTGGTAGACCGTCTTGCCACGCAGACGAAACAGCGCACGCGATTCGGTAAAGTTCTCGGAGTGCCCGACATACAGCAGCCCGCCAGGGCGCAGCACGCTGTGCATCTGCTGCAACACCTGGCGTTGGGTCGCGGCGTCGAAATAAATCATCACGTTGCGGCAGAAGATCAGGTCGAAGGGCTCGCCCAGCGACCAGCCCTGGTTCATCAGGTTGAACGGGCGGAACTCGACCCGCCTGGCCAGTTCGGGCTTGATGCGGATAAAGCCCGCGTTGGCGCCTTTGCCGCGCATGAAATGGCGCAGCAACCGCTCGGCCGACAGGCCGCGCGAGTCTGCCTCGTAGACCCCGCGCTGTGCGATGGCCAACACCTTGGTGTCGATGTCGCTGGCCAGGATGTTGACCTGGGCCTGCGCGCCCAGGGTCTCGGCCACAGTCATCGCGATCGAATAGGGCTCCTCGCCGGTCGACGCAGCGCTGCACCAGATGCGCAGATGGCGTGTTGCGCGCTCGCGCAGGTCGTCGGCCAAGGCTTGAAAATGGTGATCTTCT
>JBILYN010000414.1:0-4061 GCA_044377715.1 Aquabacterium sp. | reverse complement strand
CGACGCCCAGCCGCTGCGATTCGACCCCTGGTCCGACAGCGTGGAGATGGCCTCGTCGCGAATGGACTCAGCAGGTACGGCAAAGCAACCCGTCGACACCGCTGTGCTGGTCGGTCGCCTTCAGGCTCTGCTGAGGGAACATTTTGAAGCTACGTTCGGTGACCACGAGCCGGCGCGACTGAAACTGATGCTCGAGGCGGTCGACACTGCGATCACGAACATCGCGCGCACCGATGCGCCGTACCACAACTGCGAGCACACCTTGCTGGTGTGCCTGGTGGGCCAGCAAATCCTCAGCGGCAAGCAAGCACTCGGTGACCCGATTTCGGCGCACGACTGGGTCCACTACATTCTTTCCCTGTTGTTCCACGACGTCGGTTATGTCAAGTCTTTGCTGCCTGACGACATCGCTGGGTCGCGAGTGGCCGATGGCTTGGGCGGCTGGCGGCAGCTTCCAGGCGGGGCTACAGATGCATTTCTGACGCCATTCCATGTCGATCGTGGGGTGGCTTTTGTCCGCCAGTTGTTCACCCATACCCCCTTGATCGACGTCGAGATGCTCGCGTTCAACATCGAGAACACGCGCTTTCCGGTGCCCGAGCAAGTCCGAAGCCGTGCGCGCAGCCGCCTGCAATGGCAAGACCTGACGCGCGCGGCCGATCTGATCGGTCAACTCGCGGATCCGGCTTATCTACAGAAGCTGCCGGCGCTCTACGCCGAGTTCCTGGAGTGCGGCACGGCCCAGTCCAGCGGACTCAAGAGCCATGTCGACCTGATTCAACAGTTTCCTCACTTCTACAGCAATGTGGTCGATCCGCTGGTGCAGGTCGGACTCGAGGCACTGGATGCGCATGCCGTCGGTCGGCGCTGGGGCGAATCCTTGCAAGCGACGATCGCCCAATGTGAAGCGGGAGACTACTGACAGCAATATTGGCGGTTTTGACGCCAGACTGCCAATATCATCGGCCCGAGCGCTCAGCGCAGGTCAGAGGCCACCGGGGCTCAATTTTGAGCTGATATTTTTTTTGATCAGCAAGAGAGATTGGAAATTATGGCACCTTTAATGCTGAACAAAATCCCGTTCTTTGCCGACCTGACCCACGAAGACACTTTGACATTGATGGGTTGTATGCATCAGGTCGGGTATTCACGTGGTGAAAGAATTTTCAGGGAAGATGATCCAGCCGATCACCTGTATCTGATCATCGAAGGCTCGGTCAAGATATTCAAAGAAGGCTTGACCTACCCGACCATTCTCGCCACGTTACCGGCTGGTGGCTTTTTTGGAGAATTCGGCCTGATCGACGGCTTGCCGCGCTCAGCGAGCGCGGGCGCGAACACCGACTGCAAATTGATGCGCTTGTCTGGAAAAGATTTCGAGACCGTCATCCGGGTGAGCCCAAGCATCGCCCGCAACGTCATGAGAAATCTCGTGAGACTGCTGCGGGAAAAGCCGGTGCCCAAGAAGTAGAGGCGCCAGCCCCGGGTTGCCACCGCAGCACCACCTGCAACAGCGCAGGGCCCGGGTCGCGGTGTCTATCCAAGAGATCGATGCGTGGTGCAGATCGTCTGCATCGCGGGCTGAGACCGCTTAGCCGCGCGCGTCGAAAGCCAGTATCGCCCTGGCCACTTGACCGATCGGCATCACCTCGTCGACCGCGCCCAGCGCGATCGCTTCCTTGGGCATGCCAAAGACGACGCAGCTGGCCTCGTCTTGCGCGATGGTCCGCGCGCCCAGGTCGTGCAGTTGCTTCATGCCGCGGGCGCCGTCGTCGCCCATGCCGGTCAGCAAGATCGCCAGCAGGTCGCTGCCTGCGCAATTCGCTGCCGATCGAAACAGCACATCGACCGAAGGCTTGTGGCGGTTGACCGGCGGGCCGTCGACCACCTGCGCGAAGTACTGGCCGCCGGCCTTGCGCAACTGCAAGTGGCGCCCGCCCGGCGCGATCAGCGCGACACCGCGCTCAAGCCGGTCACCGTCACGGGCCTCGCGCACGTTGATCGCGCACAGGCCGTCCAGGCGCTGGGCATACATCGCGGTGAACTTCTCGGGCATGTGCTGGGTGATCGCGATGCCGGGCGCGTCGGCCGGCAGCGCGGTCAGCACCAGCTCTAGCGCCTGGGTGCCACCGGTCGAGCTGCCGATCACCACGGGCTTGTTGACCGCCAGCGCGTGAACGCCGGCCAGCGCCGGGCGCAGGTTGTCCAGCCGCGGCGCAGTCGATGGCGCCGTGGCGCGCGGCCTCGCCCTGGCGGCCGACTTGAGCGTGGCCACCAACTCGCGCCGCGAGTCCTCCAGAAACTGCTTGAGCCCGAGCCGCGGCTTGGGCAGCACCGCCACCGCGCCCGCAGCCAGCGCCTCGAGCGCGACCTTGCTGCCGTGGGTGCTCAGCGTCGAGCAGATCACCGTGGCGATCGGCTGCTCCTGCATCAATTGGCGCAGGAACGTCAGCCCATCCATGCCCGGCATCTCGATGTCGAGCAGCAGCACGTCGGGTCGGCTCTTGCGGATCACCGGGCCGGCGATCAGCGGGTTGGGCGCGCTGCCGACCAGCTCGATCTCGGGGTCGCCGGCCAGCAGATGCATCAGCGTCTGCCGCACCACTGCCGAGTCGTCGACCAGATACACCTTGATGGCCATGCTTGCTCCTGAAATTTCGCGCCTCAAGGCTTCAAACCTTGGTGACGCAGCTCATACCGGCACCGCGGTGACCTCGGGCGCGCCGGGCCCGACGGTCCAGCCGACGCGTCGGTAGGCGGCGCCGCCCAGGTCGGCCAGCACCACCCGCTGGCCGTCACGCGCCAACGCGGCCAGCGCCCAGCGCGCGTTTTGCAGGCCGACATGGGCGGGATTGAACTGCTGCGGAAACATGTTGCCGCCGCCCATCACATAGGCTTCGCATAGGCCGGGCGTGATGCCGTGCGAACGCAGCAGCCTGGCCATCGCGGCCAGCGCCACCTCGCCGTAAGCACTGTCCTGCGCGCTGCGCTGGTTCGGCTGGCCGGCGTGCACCACATGGCACATCGTCGCCACCGTGCGCCGCGGGTCGGTCAGGATGATCGCGACGCAAGAGCCCAGCAAGGTCTGCAGCCGCTCGCCGCATCCGGCGTACACCACGTCACCGGGGTGCAGCACCTGGCCGGGCGACTCGGCGCCCAGCGCCACCGGCCTGGCCGGTACGGCGCGCCCGGACACCGCGTGCTGGCTCACGCCGCGAGCTTGCGGAAAGCCCCGGGCGCCAATGTCTGCAGCGGCGTGTTGCAAGCCACCCGGCCTTCGGCGGTGCCGATGAAGAACAGGCCGCCTGGCTTGAGTTGTGTCAGCACACGGTCGACCACCTCACGCTTGGTGGCGGCGTCGAAATAGATCAGCACATTGCGCAGCAGCACGATGTCGAAAGGCCCCAGGTCTTCGATCGGATGGCATAGGTTGAGTCGACCGAAACGCACCCGTTCGCGCAGTTTTGGCGCGATCTGCACCAAGCCTTCGGAGGCGCCTTCGCCGTGCCAGCAGTAGCGGCGCAGCCGCTCTGGCGTGACGGCGCGCAGCCTGTCCTGCGGGTAGACCGCCTCGACCGCGCTGCGCAGCACCCGGTCGCTGATGTCGGTGCCCAGCAGCGACCACTGATCGCTGATCCGGCCTTGCTGCTGCAAGTCGGCCAGCAACATCGCCAGGCTGTAAGCCTCGTCGCCGTAGGACGCCGCAGCGCTCCACACCGACAGCGTCTTGGGCTTGGCGCGCTTGATCTCGCTCTCGATCAACTCGTAATGCGCGGGCTCGCGGAAGAAGTAGGTCTCGTTGGTCGTCAGCAAGTCGATGGCGATCTGCAACTCGTTGCCGTTGTCGCCGTCACCGCCTTCTGCCGGCTCCATGATCATGCCGACATAGTCCTCGAAGCTCGACACGCCCAAGTGCTGCAGTCTGGGCGCCAGCCTCGAAGAGACCAGTGGCTTCTTGCTGTCTGTGAAGTGCAGCCCGACCTGCTGGTGCATCAGCGAGGTGATGGCCTGGAAGGTGTCGTCCCTGAGGGTTTGCATATGGGTCCCGAAAGTCTGTAAAA
>JBILYN010000132.1:0-11961 GCA_044377715.1 Aquabacterium sp. | reverse complement strand
GGGTCGCCATAGACCGTCGCACTGCTGGAGAACACCATGCGCTTGCAGCCTGCGGCCAGCATCGCCTGGCAGGTGCTGACCAGCCCGCCGACGTTGTTGCCGTAATAGGCCAGAGGCAGAGCGGTTGACTCGCCGACCGCCTTGAAAGCGGCAAAGTGAACCACCGCATCGATTTTGTGGCGCGCCAGCAAGGCGCTCATCGCCGACAGGTCGCACACGTTGGCGCGCTCGAAAACCGGCTTGCTGCCGCCGAGTTGCTGCAGCCGGTTCAGCACCTCGGGCGAGCTGTTGGAGAAGTCATCGACGCCGACGACGCCGAAACCGGCTCGTTGCAGCGCCAGCCAAGTGTGTGAGCCGATGTAGCCAGTGGCGCCGGTGAGCAGGACAAGAGGCATGCGGTGAATTGTCTCTCACGCAAATGTGGCTTTGCCACTTTGCTTGATCCCCACGGGGGGCGGCCGGCTTCGGCCGGCCTTGGGGCGCTCAGTAACGCTCATTGCAGCGTGAGCTGCCCGCTGCAGCCAAACACCGCAGCGCTCATGCGCGTCGACAGCGCGGTGTTGGTGCGGCGCTGGTCGTGGTTCAGGTCACAGCTGAGCAAGATGTTGCGCGTCGGGGTCCAGCGCGCCCCAAGGCTGACCGAGACGGTGTCGTCGCTGCCGCGGACAACGCCCAGTGTTGCGGCTGTTGTCGCCGCGGTGTTCACCAGCGCCCGGTGCACCTGCGTCAGCGCGGCGCTCAGGGCAATCTTGGCGCTGATGTCCTGGTCGACGCGCAGTCGCCAGGTGGTGCGGGTGTTGCTGTAGTCGATCACCCCGGTGCCCAGCGCGCCGAAGTCGGCGGCATAAGCCGATTGACCAAAGTCGCGCGCTAGATCGGCGCGCAACCTGAGTTTGCCCGTCGGCTGCCAATTCCAGCTGAGGTAGCCGGTCGGGCCTGACGAGTTGCGCAGGCTGTCCTGCTCGTAGCGGGTTCGGGTCGCGCTCAGGCGGGCGCTGAACTGGCTGACCTGGCTGGGTTGCCAATTGGCGCTGAGGTCGAGGTCATCGCGGGTAAAGCGGTCTGCTCCCAGCGCGCTGAACAGAGGGTATTCGCCGCGTGTCTGGCGCAAGGCTGCACCTAGCGCGAGCAAGCCGCTGGGCTTGTAGTTCAGGCCCAGTGACAGGCTGTCCTGGCGGTACTCGCGGAACGCGTACTCGGGCGCCGAGTAGTCCACGCGCTCATGGGCCCATTGGGCTTCTGCGGTCAGTTTGGTGACCAGCCCCAGCCTGGCCACGGCATTGACGCGCCGGGTGTCGACGATATTGCGGCGGGTCTCGACCGAACTGGCGCTGTTGAGCGTGTTGAACTGCACCTGGCGCTTGTTGTCGGCGTAGCCCAGGCTGCCCGACAGCCGCTCGACGGTGGACCAGTCCAAGGCCAAGTTCAGGTTGTGGCTGGGTGTGTTGAGCTGGCTGTTGTGCCGGTAGCGGTTGTCGGCGAGGTTGATGCTGCCGTAGAGACGTTGGCGGCCGATCGGCTGGTCGATGCCGCCGACCAATGCTGTGGTGGAGACCAGATCGGACTTGCTGACGCCAGCCGGCAGTGTCTGTTCGGCACCGGCCACATTCCTGCCGATGCGAAACAGGTTGGACTGCTGGGTCAGCGTTTGCGAGGCGCCGAGGTACCAGGGGTTGGGCTCATCGGCCTGCACTGCGCCTGGCGTCGCACCCGCCAGGCAGACCAGGCAAGTGGCGCCGGCCCAAGCCGCTTGCCGACCTCGGGTTGGTGTGGCGCGCTGCGATAGGCCAAGGCTCGGGATGTTGCGAAGGTGACGGGACATGGTTTTTCTGTTGTTTGTTGTGGCGGCATCGATCGGCGAGGGCTGGGCCATCAATACGCCTTGATGTCGTAGAACGCAGCCTTGACGGTGCGCAGGATGATCACCAAGTCCAGTCCGAGCGACCAGTTGCGCAAGTACTCGAGGTCGTACTCCACCCGCGCTTGCATTTTTTCGATGGTGTCGGTTTCGCCTCGGTGACCATTGACCTGGGCCCAGCCGGTGATGCCGGGCTTGACCTTGTGGCGCACCATGTAGGCCTTGATCAGCTGGCGGTACATCTCGTTGTGGGCCACTGCGTGCGGCCGAGGTCCGACGATGCTCATGCTGCCTTGCAGCACGTTGATGAACTGCGGCAACTCATCGAGCGAGGTCTTGCGGATGAAGGCGCCGAACCGCGTGACGCGGGCATCGCCACGGGTGGCTTGCTTGATCTCGGCGCCGTCGTCCAGCGCCGTCATCGACCGAAACTTGTAGACCACGATTTCACCGCCATCGAGCCCGTTGCGCCTTTGCTTGAAGATCACCGGCCCTGGCGAACTGAGCTTGACACCGAGGGCCACCGCCAGCATCACAGGCGAAATCAGCAACAGGATCAGGCTGGCCAGCACCAGATCGCTGATGCGCTTGATCAGCAGGTGGGTGCCAGTGAACGGCGTCTCGCAGATGCCCACCACCGGCACGCCGTTGAAGTCGCGCAGGCGGCCCTGGATGATGCTGATGCCGAACACATCGGGCACGAAGTAGATCGACGCGGTCGTGCGCTGAAGACTCTCCAGCAGCGAGATGATGCGGGGCTGGGAACCCAGCGGCAAGGTGATGAAGACTTCCTTGATGCCGTTCTGGCGTATGAACGACGCTGCATCGTGCAGATCGCCCAGTTGCCTGCGGGCGCTGCCGGCTTCTGTGCGGGCGCCTTGGCGGTCGTCGAAGTAGCCGGCGAAATCCAGCCCCATCCCGGGTCGGGTCAGCATGCTGTTGGCCACTCTGACACCCAGTGCGCCGGCGCCGATCACCACCGCGCTGCGGCGGTAGCTGCTGCGTTCGCCGGCACGGTGCACGATGACATGGCCCAAGCGCACTGCCAGCAGTTGCAACACCGGCGTGACGAGCACCCAGAATGTCATCACATCGCGATCGAACAGGCCGAAGCTCCGGGTGCCGTAGCCAAAGCCCGCGAGGATCGCCAGCAGCGTGAACCAGGACCCCAGGATGCCAACCGCAGCCGAGCTGAGCCGGTCGCGGAAGCGGTTGACCCCAGGCCAAGTCAGTGCCACGACCAGGAAGCAAAGCGTCAGGTCGGCGCGACCGATCGGCTCGTCTTGCCAACGCATCGCGATCACGTACACCAGCACGGTGATGGCTGGCTCGAGCAAGGTGGCGATCAGCGACGTGACCGACGGCGGCGCGCTGCTGAAATTGCGTTTGCTTCGGGTCTCGAACATCAGGGTAGTTGGATCAAGCTCGGGCCCTTGTGCGCCTCTTGGTTCATGAAAAGTCTGGCCGTTGCGAGGCTGAACCGGTCCGTGTTTGACCGATTGCCGGAGCGGCGCGATCCGTCAAAAATTATTCTCCGGCAATTTGCCGCCGCGTTCTGGCCGCGCCGGGTACTGGCGCGCTGGCGCCTGCCTACAATCTCACTCAATGCTGCAAAACTTCAACGCCTTGCTGGCGCCCGCGCTGATGGACCGTTTGGTGCTGGTGGTCAACCATGTGCTGGCGTCCGAGCCTCAGGCGATGGCGCGCTTGGCGCCGCACAGCGGCAAGCTGTTGCAACTGGTGTTGCCGAACTGGCCGCGGCTGTTGCCGGCACCGCCAGCGCTGGCATTCACGGTGACACCGGCCGGTCTGGTCGCCTGGTGCCCCGAGCCCGGCGTGGCCGATCTTCAGGTCAGCCTGGATCTGGGCAATCCCTTGGCATTGGGTCAGTGCCTGATGAGCGGCGAGATGCCACCGGTGGTGATCGACGGCGACGCCCAACTGGCCGCTGACGTCGATTGGTTGATCAAGAACTTGCGCTGGGATGTGGCCGACGATCTGGATCGGCTTTTCGGCGCCTCGGTGGCGCGGGAGTTGCAACGACTGGGCTCTGCGCTGGCCGCTGGCTTGCGCGCTGCGGTGCAGGGTGTCTCGGCAGCCGCTGGGCGAGCCCGCGGCCGCTGAGAACCCAGGGCTGCGATGGGCCACTTCTTTCGGCTGATCTTCATCGGCCTGACGATCCTGCGCTTCGGCTTGGACGAGGTCGCTTTGTCGGGCTTCCGCCAGGGCTGGGTCAGGGCCTTGGTGCGGGTTGCGACGATCGGCCGCAGGTCCAGTCTGGACGCGCCGCGCGGGGCGCGGCTGCGCATGGCGCTGGAGCGTTTGGGTCCGATCTTTGTCAAGTTCGGCCAGGTGCTGAGCACCCGGCGCGACCTGCTGCCGCTGGACGTGGCCGACGAACTCGCCCATCTGCAGGACCGGGTGCCACCGTTTCCTGGCGATCAAGCGCTGGCGATGGTCGAAAAAGCCTTCGGTCGGCGCATCGACGAAATCTTCGACTTGTTCGACCGCGTGCCGGTGGCCAGTGCGTCGATCGCGCAGGTTCACTTCGCCACGCTCAAGAGCGGCCGCGAGGTCGCGGTCAAGGTCTTGCGCCCCGGCATGCTCGAGGTGATCGAGCACGACCTGATGCTGCTGCACCAGTTGGCGCGGCTGGTCGAGTGGGTCTGGGCCGACGGCAAGCGCCTCAAACCCCGCGAGGTCGTTGCCGAGTTCGATGTTTACCTGCATGACGAGCTCGACCTAGTGCGCGAAGCCGCCAACGCAGCCCAGCTGCGGCGCAACATGCAGGGCCTGGACTTGGTGATGGTGCCCGAGATGGTGTGGGATTTCTGCACCTCCACCGTGCTGGTGATGGAGCGCATGCACGGTGTGCCGATCAGCCAGGTCGCCCGCCTGCGCGAAGCCGGTGTCGACATCCCGAAGCTGGCGCGTGATGGTGTGACGATCTTCTTCACCCAGGTCTTTCGCGACGGCTTCTTCCATGCCGACATGCACCCCGGCAACATCATGGTCAGCCTCGCGCCACGCAGCTTCGGGCGCTATATCGCGCTCGATTTCGGCATCGTCGGCACCTTGACCGACTGGGACAAGGAATACCTGGCGCAGAACTTCCTGGCCTTTTTCCGCCGCGACTACAAGCGCGTGGCCGAACTCCATGTCGAGAGCGGCTGGGTGCCGCCCAATACCCGTGTCGATGCGCTCGAGAGCGCGATCCGCGCCGTCTGCGAGCCGCACTTCGACCGCCCGCTCAAGGACATCTCGCTTGGTCAGGTGCTGATGCGCCTGTTCCAGACCTCGCGCCGTTTCAACGTCGAGATCCAGCCGCAACTCGTGCTGCTGCAAAAGACCTTGCTCAACATCGAGGGCCTGGGCCGTCAGCTCGACCCGGAGTTGGACTTGTGGGCCACCGCCAAGCCTTTCCTTGAATCGTGGATGCATCGCCAGGTCGGCTGGACCGGCCTGGTCGAGCGCTTCAAGAACGAGGCCCCGCGCTACGCCCAGTTGCTGCCCGAACTGCCGCGTCTGGTGCACCAGGCTTTGTTGCGCGGCAAAGCCAGTGATCCGGCCACGCTGGCGCTGCTGGTCGAGCAGCGCCGCACCAATCGCTTGCTGCAGGCCTTGCTGTACGCGGCGGTGGGTTTTGTCGGCGGCGTGCTCGCGACCCAGATCCTGCTGCATTGGCGCTGAGCTCTCCCGGCAACGGCTGATAATGCCGCCGGCCGCGCTGCTGTGGCCGCCAGCCCTCAAGCCCTTCGCGGAGCCTCACCACCATGCTGCTGACCCTGGTTCTCCTGTATTTGCTGGTCACCATCGCGATCGGTCTGTGGGCTGCCAAGCGGGTCAAGACCACCGCCGATTTCGCGATCGCCGGCCGCCATCTGCCGCTGGTGATGATCGTCACGACCACCTTCGCCACCTGGTTCGGCTCCGAGACCGTGCTCGGCATACCGGCCAAGTTCGTCCAGGGTGGCCTGAATGGTGTGGTCGAAGATCCGTTCGGCGCCGGCACCTGTCTGATCTTGGTCGGGCTTTTTTTCGCCAGCAAGCTCTACAAGATGACGCTGCTGACGATCAGCGACTACTACCGCGAGCGCTACGGCCGGGCTGTCGAGGTGGTGTGCTCGCTGATCATCATCCTGAGCTACCTCGGCTGGGTCTCGGCCCAGGTCACTGCGCTCGGCCTGGTGTTCAACCTGCTGTCTGACGGCGTGATTTCGGTGTCGATGGGCATGGTGCTGGGCACGGCGTCGATCCTGGCATATACCTTGTTCGGCGGCATGTGGTCGGTGGCGGTGACCGACTTCATCCAGATGATCATCCTGGTGGTCGGCCTGAGCGTCATCGCCGTGTTCGCGAGCGACCTGGCCGGCGGCAGCGACAAGGTGTTGGCGCTGGCCGTGTCAAAGGACTTGTTCAAATTTTGGCCCGAACCGAGCTTCAAGCAGATCGCGTTCTTCATCGCAGCGGCGATGACGATCATGCTGGGTTCGATCCCGCAGCAAGATGTATTCCAACGCGTGATGTCAGCCAAGAACGTCGGTGCTGCGACCAAGGGGCCGGTGATCGGCGGCGTTTGCTATATCTTGTTCGCCTTCGTGCCGATGTTTCTGGTCGTCAGTGCGCTGATCATCATGCCCGAGACTGCGGCCGCGCTGATCAATGACGACCCGCAGAAGGTGATCCCGACCTTGGTGATGACCAAGATGCCGTTCGCGATGCAGGTGATCTTTTTTGGCGCGCTGCTGTCGGCGCTCAAGAGCACGGCATCGGCCACGCTGCTGGCCCCGTCGGTGACCTTCGTCGAAAACATCTGGCGCCAGTTCTACCCGCGTGTCAATGACCGGCAGGAGTTGATGACGATGCGCATCGCGGTGTTGTTGTTCTCGGCCTGTGTCTGCGCCTACGCGATTGCATCGCAGGGAACACCGATCTACGAGATGGTCTCGGGCGCTTACCAGATCACCTTGGTCGGCGCTTTCGTGCCGCTGCTGGCCGGGCTGTACTGGTCGCGTGCCACCACGCAGGGGGCGGTGTTCTCGATCGTGTTGGGCGTTTTGACCTGGCTCTTGTTCATGCTCACACCCGCTGGCGAAGCTTTTCCGGCCCAGTTGGCTGGCTTCTTGATGGCCGCGCTGGGCATGGTGCTGGGCTCGCTCGGGCCGCAGTCGCTGAAGAACCACCAGGGCTCTCACCACCGGATGGCGGGTTTGAAGCCCTGAGGGCTTGATGGCCCTGCAGAGCCTTCAAGCCGCTTCGCCTGGGTCAGCCGCGCGGCGCGACCGGCCCACGCAGCTATAATTTTGGGTTTTGCGTCAAGGGTTTAGCCATGCCGATCTACGCTTACCGCTGCACCGATTGCGGCCATGCGAAAGATGTTTTGCAGAGAATGTCCGATCCTCTGTTGCACACCTGCCCGGCTTGCGGCGCTGAAGCCTTCACCAAGCAAGTGACGGCCGCCGGTTTCCAACTCAAGGGTTCGGGCTGGTACGCGACGGACTTCAAGGGGTCTGGCGCCGCACCTGCGACCGCCGTGGCGGCCAAGGACAAGTCGACCGACCAAGACGGTCAGTCCAGTGCCGACAAGCCGGCCTCTGTGGACAGCAAGCCTGCGGACGCCACGCCCAGCAGCGCAGCAGCGCCTAGCGCGCCGGCCGCGCCCAGCAGCAGCGCTGCCGCACCGACCGGCAGCTGAGGTGATGCCAATGACTGGAACGTTTCGACTGACAACAGAGTGCATCGCGTGAGAAAGTACATTATTGCTGGACTGCTGGTCTGGCTCCCATTGGCCATCACCATCTGGGTGCTGCTGTGGCTGCTGGGCTTGATGGACGGCATGTTCTCCTGGCTGTTGATGCTCAGCCAGGCGGTGCTGCCGGTGGGCGCCGATGCGTTCATCGAGTCCTTGCGCCATGTGCCCGGCCTGAGCGTGTTGGTGATGGTCGCGATGATGCTTATCACCGGCATGTTCGTGACCAATATCTTCGGCCAATGGTGGGTGCGTCAATGGGACAGGGCGATGTCTCGGATCCCGATCGTCAACGCGATCTACAGCTCGGTCAAACAGGTGTCGGACACCTTGTTTTCGAGCAATGGCAATGCTTTTCGTGAGGCCGTGCTGGTGCAGTATCCGCATGCCGGTTCGTGGACGATCGCTTTCGTCACCGGCAAGCCTGGTGGCGAAGTGCAGGCCCAACTGGACGGCGAGCATGTCAGCATTTACGTGCCGACCACGCCCAACCCGACCTCGGGCTTCTTCCTGATCATGCCGCGCAGCCAGGTTCGGCCACTGCAGATGAGCGTCGACCAGGCGCTCAAGTACATCATTTCGATGGGCGTGGTGGTGCCGCCCCCGCCGGCACCGCCGCCGGTGCTGGCCAGCCGAAATTGACCGGGCCGGGCGCGTCTAGCGATGCGCCTGGTCCTGAGGGCCTGTAGCCCCACCCCAGCCAACCCGAAGACCCTTCAATCCGGTGCGCGCTCAGCGCGCGGCGCCGGCCCCGAACAAGACAAGCATCGGAGTCCTGTCATGAGAACCACCTACTGCGGCCTGGTCAGCGAAGCGCTGATGGGCCAGACCGTCACCCTGATGGGTTGGGCACACCGCCGGCGCGACCATGGCGGCGTGATATTCGTTGATCTGCGCGACCGCGAAGGCCTGGTGCAGATCGTCTGTGACCCCGACCGCGCCGAGATGTTCGCCGTCGCTGAAGGCGTTCGCAACGAGTTCTGCCTGAAGATTGTCGGCAAGGTCCGCGCCCGGCCCGAGGGTACCGCCAACGCCAACCTGGTCAGCGGCAAGGTCGAGGTCCTGGCCTGGGAGCTGGAGGTGCTCAACCCCAGCGTCACGCCGGCCTTCCAACTCGACGAGGACAACCTCAGCGAAACCACCCGGCTGACCCACCGCGTGCTCGATCTGCGTCGCCCGGCGATGCAGAAGAACCTGATCCTGCGCTACCGGGTGGCGATGGAGGTGCGCAAGTTCCTCGACGAGCAGGGCTTCATCGACATCGAGACGCCGATGCTGACCAAGAGCACGCCCGAGGGCGCGCGTGACTACCTGGTGCCTTCACGGGTGCACGATGGCGCGTTCTTCGCGCTGCCGCAGTCGCCCCAGCTGTTCAAGCAATTGTTGATGGTCGCTGGCTTTGACCGTTACTACCAGATCGTCAAGTGCTTCCGCGACGAAGACCTGCGCGCTGACCGCCAGCCCGAGTTCACCCAGATCGACATCGAGACCTCTTTCCTGGGCGAGCAAGAGATCCGCGCGATCACTGAGGCGATGATCCGTCAGGTCTTCCGCAAGACCATGGGCCTGGAGCTGCCGGTCTATGTCGAGATGACTTACGCCGAGGCGATGCACCGCTACGGCTCGGACAAGCCAGACCTGCGCGTCAAGCTCGAGTTCACCGAGCTGACCGAGGTGATGCGCGATGTCGACTTCAAGGTCTTCTCGGGCCCGGCCAATGCCAAGGGTGGCCGGGTCGCCGCGCTGCGAATCCCCGGCGGGGCAGACATGAGCCGCGGCGAGATCGACGCTTACACCGAGTTCGTCAAGATCTACGGCGCGCGCGGCCTGGCCTGGATCAAGGTCAACGACGCTGGCAAGGGCCGCGAAGGTCTGCAGAGCCCAGTGGTCAAGAACCTGCATGACGCTGCGGTGGCCGAGATCATCGCCCGCACCGGCGCGTGCAACGGCGACCTGATTTTCTTCGGGGCCGACAAGGCCAAGGTCGTCAACGATGCCTTGGGCGCGCTGCGCGTCAAGGTCGGCCACAGTGAGTTCGGTCGCAAACACGGTTTGTTCAACGACGTTTGGGCGCCGCTGTGGGTGGTCGATTTCCCGATGTTCGAGCACGACGAGGAGGCCGGCCGTTGGAACGCGGTGCACCATCCGTTCACGGCGCCCAAGGACGGGCACGAGGACTTGATGGACACCGACCCCGGTGCCTGCATCGCCAAGGCCTACGACATGGTGCTCAACGGCTGGGAGATCGGCGGTGGCTCGGTGCGTATCCACCGCGCTGAGGTCCAGGCCAAGGTGTTCGCTGCGCTCAACATCAGCCCCGAGGAGCAGCAACTCAAGTTTGGCTTCCTGCTCGACGCGCTGCAGTACGGCGCGCCGCCGCACGGCGGACTGGCTTTCGGGCTGGACCGCATCACCACGCTGATGACCAAGGCCGATTCGATCCGTGATGTGATCGCCTTCCCCAAGACCCAGCGCGCGCAATGCCTGCTGACTGGCGCGCCCAGCTTGGTCGACGAAAAGCAGTTGCGCGAGTTGCACATCCGCTTGCGCAACCCGGGCGGTGTGACGGTCTGATCGGCATGCCCCGGCCCGCTCGATCGAGGGACCGGCGGCTTGCGGTCTGGCGCCAGCTTGGTATAACATTCGTTATAACTTGGCGGGGGATCTCATGCACGCACTCAAGCTCACACAGATCGGCAATTCGGTTGGCGTCATCCTGCCCAAGGAGGTGCTGGCGCGCCTGAAGCTGGAGAAGGGCGACACGGTCTACATCACCGACACGCCCGATGGTTTGGCCTTGACGCCGCTCGACCCAGGCTTCGAGCAGCAACTCGACATTGGCCGTGAATTCATGCGCGAATACCGCGACACCTTCAGGGCCTTGGCCAAGTGAACAGCGAAGGCGCTGTGAACTGGCGCTGGATTGACCGGCGGCTGCTCGTGTTGTTGCATGACGAGAGCTTGGCAATGCACGGTGGTGCGTCGGGGCTGCGCGACGCTGGCTTGCTCGATTCTGCGCTGGCCCGACCCTTGAATCTGGTCGCTTATGGCGATCCCGATCTGGCAGAGCTTGCGGCCAGTTATGCGTTTGGTTTGGCCCAGAACCATCCATTCGTTGACGGCAACAAGCGCGCTGCTTTCCTGGCTGCCGGTTTGTTTCTTGGCCTCAACGGCTATCGCCTCACCGCATCGCAGGCCGAGGCGACGGTGGCGGTGTTCGGTTTGGCCTCGGGCGAAATCGACGAGCCCACTTTTGCCGCCTGGTTGCGTGGCCGCGTTCTCGCGCGCTGATGGGCACCCTGGTTGGCGTTTTTCAGCAGCATCACATGACAGACATCGAATCCCCACGCCCAGACCACGAAGCCGGCGCCAGACCAGGCCAGACCCTCGACACCACCCGCATCGATGACACCCGGATCAAGGCGGTTCGGGCGCTGGTTTCGCCCGCGGTGCTGCTCGAGGAGTTGCCGGTCACCGCTGAGATCGAGGCTCTGGTCGAACACAGCCGCAATGCGATCAGCGCGGTGCTGCAGGGCCGCGATGACCGTTTGGTGGCCGTGGTCGGGCCCTGCTCGATCCACGATCACGACCAAGCCATGGCTTATGCCAGCCGCTTGTTGCCGCTGGCCCATGAATTGGCCGGCGAGCTGATCGTCGTGATGCGGGTTTACTTCGAGAAGCCCCGCACGACGGTGGGCTGGAAGGGCTATATCAATGACCCTCGGCTCGACGGTAGCTTTCGCATCAACGAGGGCCTGCGCCGGGCGCGCGAGCTGCTGTTGGCGATCAACGCGATCGGCCTGCCCGCAGGCACCGAGTTTCTCGACCTGCTCAGTCCGCAGTACCAGAGCGACCTGATCGCCTGGGGCGCGATCGGTGCGCGCACCACCGAGAGCCCCAGCCACCGCCAGTTGGCCTCGGGCCTGAGCTGCCCGGTGGGCTTCAAGAACGGCACCGACGGTGGCATTCAGGTCGCCGCCGACGCGCTGGTCTCGGCCGCTGCACCGCATGCCTTCATGGGCATGACCAAGATGGGCGTCGCGGCGATCTTCGAGACCCGCGGCAACGCCGATGGCCATGTGATCTTGCGTGGCGGCAAATCGCCCAACTTCGACGCGGCGCATGTTGCGGCGGCCTGTGCCGCGCTGCGCAAGGCGGGGCTGCGTGAGCAGGTGATGGTCGACTGCTCGCATGCGAACTCAGCCAAACAGCACCGGCGCCAGATCGACGTGGCCGCCGACCTGGCCGCGCAGCTGGCCGGCGGCGAGCGCCGCATCATCGGCGTGATGGTCGAGAGCCACCTGCACGAGGGCCGGCAAGACCTCTCGCCCGGCGTTGCGCTGCGGCCAGGGGT